>NZ_BLRZ01000116.1 GCF_013281975.1 Candidatus Hakubella thermalkaliphila
GTTTTTATGAAATGTTGATTAAAAAGAGACATAACCCCGGAGTGTTTTGAAGAATCCTTATTTACGGTAGCAAGAAATGCTCTCATGGCATAGAAGACTGAATAATAAGCCCGGTTTACGGCCAGCCTAAAATTTTTGCGAGACACTTCATCTATGGCCTCATTGAGTGTAGTTTCAGCCCTCTCAAATCGGTGTTTGGCAAGTTCCTTCTGCTCAGGGGTTAGAGCCATATGCCCTCTTCTCTTATAGATTTAGCAAAAGGTGATGCTTTTATTAGGGGGCTTTCCCAGGTAGCAGTATCATACCTTATAGTAGAGATAAGCACATTGTGTTTTAAGTTTTCTTCTGCTGCTAATTCAGAAATGGACTTCTTTATTTCCCAGGAGAGATTGGTAAGGACAACTAAGATATCTATATCTGATTCTTGGTCACTTTCCCCTCTGGCTTTAGAGCCAAATAAGATAAGCTCTTTAATCAAAAAGCCAAACCTCTCCCTTAAAAGGTCAGCAAACTCTAAAACGGCATTCCTTTCTTCAGTTTTCAACAAGGAGAGCTTTTCCAGATTTCTAGCATTCGATGAAGTCTGTTTCATTTTGTTCGTCCCCTTATCCTGCCACATAATAGAGAGGGGTCATTGCTCATCTTCCTGCGCCAGCAGATCCAGGAATCCAGCGAAAGCGAGCAGTTCATCCCGTACTCCATCAAAGCACTGCCGCAACTGCGTAACGCTCAATCACAGATCAATACCCTCCCGCTCGATAGCCGCCAGCAGCGAAGGACGACAAGTTTCTACATCTAGCAGGTTCACCTGGATCTCTGAGTCCAGATCCATCACCGCACCCATAGCCTGAAAGGTGTCCTCGGGACGAATGCCCCAGGCCGCGATATCTACATCCGACCAGCGAGTGAAACGTCCCTTCTGCGCTAGCGACCCGAAGACCACCACCCGTGTGACGCCATATTGTTCCCGCAGCAGCGTTGCCACACGTCGTGCCAGCACCCAGGCCCGCTCGCGCCGCCGAGCCAGATTCCGCTGTTCCTGTTCCTGGCGCGCCCGCGCCCCTCGCCTATACTCTGCCAGTTCCTGAGCCGTCAATTTCGAGGCCATCTTTGCCATCTCTTCCACCAAACTCCTTTAACCAGAAATTCTTGCCAGCAATCGGGCAAATATGATCGTTGTGAGCTATGGTATCTACTCCACATCATAAACTTTATCGGGTTAATTCTACCATCCAGTTTCATAAAAAGGATAGTGCACCGATACTGGTTATCAAACATCTAATACCGATAAAACTCTTCCCAAGTGTTTCTCTATCTCTTCTTTTGAAAGTTCCTCCCTGTAGTACAAATTCTCGCTTCCACTATCCTTGGCTTCAGCGATCCTCATAGTAGAGTCTCCATTTAGCACTGAACATGTTTGAGTTTTTGGTCAGCCTGGCAAAACCAGACCTTTTCTTAAGACTTTTGTAAAGTTCGCCAGACGAAATACCAGCAACGTCCAAAAGAAAACCCAAGCGTCGCTGAATAGTTATAGGGTAAAGTCTGCCGTAAGTAGCAAGCTTCACAGGATCAATCTCATTTTTGGCCTCTCGCAGTTTCTCTAAAACCAAATCAACCGTGTACGTGTCTTGTTGATAGATTATTATCAATAACCGATTACATAATAGACTATAGTCTGCGTAAATTCAAGCAGATTTCGAAGTAAGCCCTAAACTGAAGACCTCTTAGCAGTATGTCAGTGGGGGAAATATGACTTTTAGCCCAATAAATATCGACAGTCACATGATCGAGTCAAGCTATTTAAAACCCTGATACACCTCGTGAGGTAAGAGATGCAAAGGAGGTCTTAAGGTACAGAGCATCACTGGTATCGCTTCGGGTAGCTATCAAAAACAAAGTGCGGGTCATCCTTTCCAAAAATAGAGTTGTGCTTAACTATTCGAATGTATTTAACAAGAAGGCCCTGGCCTATCTTCAAGGCCTTAAGCTTAAGGCCAGCCTATCGCCAAGCTATAGACGGACATATCAGAATAGCCGAAACCCTAAACTCGCTGATCCAGGAGGTCTCAAAGAGAATCAGGGAGATGGTAGAGGAGAGCCCTAAGGCCATGCTTCTTACCACCATGCCCGGGATAAGCTACTTTTCTGCCTTTTAATCTTAAGCGAAATTGCTCCTTCCAAAACAGCCATTGTTGCCCCAAAAATACTCAACCCAGCAAAGAACGAGAAGGGGAAATTTTTCAAGCACTGGCACAACTTGTATTGAGGACAGAAATACCCCTGAGAAAAACGAGCAGAGACCCAAGAACAGTTTTTTAAAGAAATCTTGGATATGGTTATAGCTCCTTATTGGTGAAATGGTCCTGAAAATCAAGAAAAGAAAAGCAAAAACCAGGGAGTAATATAAAAACTCAGGGTATCCACTTAGAGAAGAAAATAGAATGGAAAAAGAGAGGATAAAGAGGTTTTTAAAGTTGAAATCCTGGCTGACTTTCTCCACCCCGTAAAGCATGAGCGGAAACCAGATAACACAATAAGGGCATTTTCTGGAATTTTATCAAGCAGTTCAGGGTGATCCAAAAGATAGAGGTCAAACTCTGTAGAGAGTTTTTGGTTCTTTTCGAACAATTCCTTTTCGGTCATTTCCCCATCCTCCTTAAAAACTGAGCTTTGTAAGAAGTCCAGTTTTCCCTAATATCCGCATCTGCCAGGTTTAATGCCTCTTTGTAATCCATCTCGCCCAGCATCACTTTCTCTCTCAAACCTCTATGATTCAGAACATCTTTATGGGCAACACCATGGGCCGTATCATATCTTACTACCGGATACCACCTGTCACCTATCTTTGTCTCATATTGTACCACAAACCCTAAGATCCTTTTCCCTTCTCTTAGATGTTGGGAAGCATCAAATATTAAGGGATAATTTAGGGCTTATATTTTAAACCCCTGTACTTGCATGGATAACTTCGGGCAGCCTAAATTCTATTTTTCCACCTATAACTTCTGAGGCATCAATGACTTCTATCCCAATAAGTTTTTCATCTCGGTCGAAGTCAAGATGAACACCAGGGGTAGCAGTTACAGTTTTTGCTGCTTTTGCTAATGGTTCTTTAAAGTATAGGTAAAGAAGATCTCTAACCGGGTCATATTCTATTTTCACTTTCACGCACCTCCTCCCTCAAAAAAATCTTGCCATACCTTGCTTTTACAGTAAGTAACACGAAAGTGTCACCAACAGATTTGTAATATACCCTGACCTCTTTCTCCTCAAAAAATTCACTCTTAATTTTCAAGAATTCCTCCGCTCGAAAAAAGTGCATACCTTCCTGATGCGCCCATGAACTTCATGGCCCCCTGGAAAGTGGAAATTTCGCACTCTAGGGATAGCGATTCAGTCAAAACCGTAAAATGGGCTGATCACCTTCAGAAGCAGCCAGGGTACCACATGAGAGCCAGCATCGAGGCTGGAGACCTCCCCATAGCCCTCCGGAAAAGAGAGACCGGCCATCTCTCCGGTCTCCTTAAATAGAGGGGCCAGGTCAGTAGATATGAAAAGGATTAAGCCCATGATGACTACTCCGATAAGCAGGGCCCGAAAGAGATTTCCCCCATGGGGAGCCACACACCAGATCATAAAGAAAGGAAGGAGGGCCAGATCAGCAAAGGGCAGCATCCGGTTGACTCCCAAAGCCCCCAGACCAAGAGCTAAAAGCAGAGTGAGGGGAACCATCAAAAGGCCCAGGATAAGAACAGCGGGATGGCCCAGGGCCAGGCTGGCATCCAGACCCAGGTAGATCTTCCTTCCGGGAAACTTCCGGGCCAGAAAGGCCCCTATTTCCTGCACCAAAGGCAAAAGCCCTTCTTTAAGAACCTCCACCATACGGGGCAGAAGGACTATCACTGCCGCCATCTGCATGCCTAAAAGAAGGGTAAAAGCCACATTGGCTCCCACATCCTCAAAAAATAGTGGGGCTCGGGCCAAGATGGCCAGGACCACTCCCAACAGTAGCCCTATCACCACTGGCTCTCCCCATACCCCCAGGCGCTTTTTCATCCCTTCCAGATCCAGGTGGATCCTCTTTATTCCAGGTATGCGCTCCAGGAGCCAGTTGAGGGCCATGGTTAGGGGAAACCAGCCTACCGTAGCGGTATGGGGTAGGGAAACTCCCTCCAGACCAAAAAAGTCCTTTACCAGCGGAGCACTACGATCAGCCAGAAGGAAGATGATAGCTGCGGTGGCCAGGGCCACAAGCAAGCCCACCACATAGCTTTTACTAAGAGCATAGGCCAGAGTTCCGGCCAAGGAGAAACTCCAGTAGCTCCACAGATCCAGGTTCAAAGTGCTGGTACGACCCAGAACAAGCAGGACCAGGTTTAAGATCAGGACAGCCCCAAAGATGGCCGGAACAAAAGGAAGGGCCAGACTCATCTCCTGGGCCAGGGGCCAGCCCACATCTACCACCTCCAGGCTGAGGCCATAGTTCTGCACCATCTCCTGGGCCACCGAGCCCAGGCTGTCCAGGAGCAGACCCAGGATCAGAAAGATACCCAAGAAGCCCACCCCCACCATGATTCCCGATCGAAAAGCCCGGGAGAAAGACATTCCAAAGATTACTCCTAACAAGATGATAATGATGGGCAATACCACCACTGCCCCCAGATCCAGGATAAAACGGACTACTTCTATGGCCGATCCCATAATTTCTCTCCTTTCGCTGTGCGTTTCTCACGGATTACTATCTCTGTATGTAATATCGGCAGCTTTGTCCATTTTCTTAACCCTGAGTTTTCCCGATTGTCCCACCGTGCAAATGTGCCCCAAACAAAAATAGACCGACGAGCGATTCGGCCAAGAGTCCTCTCGTCGGCCTTAGTATATAGTAGTATTTTGGAGAAGCAAAACAAGAGCTACTCAAATGTTTTGCTATTCCGCGTTTCTAAATTGGCAACCGAAAAAATCACGTAGCTCAAAAGAAGTTTCATCATGAAACTTCTTCTTGGAGGATCCTAATTCCCCCCAAAATCTCCCTCCAAATCCCTCGCCTCATCAATGAGCATGATGGGTATGCCATCCTTAATCAGGTAGTATTTTCTGCAATTGAGGCAGATTAGACGCTCTTCTTTTAGCCCAAGTTCCGCAGAATCCCCCTGAGAAGAGCCAATTTTACGCTCGTTTTCTGGCTCTAGGGGGCCATTTTCGTCACCATTTTTGAGGGTCTCTTGTTCTTGCACAA
>NZ_BLRZ01000117.1 GCF_013281975.1 Candidatus Hakubella thermalkaliphila
GGAGAGCAGCTTCACACCGACCTCTCCCGGGTCAGCCTGAAGTTAAGAATTCAGGCAGGGAGGAGAAGAGGGGTACCCCCAGCCCAGATCACCGTCAGAGCTGATGGGGAGGTTGTTCTCAGGGATAAAAGTCTGACTGGCAAACAGAGGTTAGATCTTGTGGTGCCTCCAGCTCTGCTGGTGGAAGGAGGGGAGGTAGAGGTAGTCAGCTCTACTTTCGTCCCTGCCCAATATGGCTACTCTCAGGACAGCCGGGAGCTGGGAGTGGTCATCTCCTATAAGACGTCCCTACCTTTGCCAGGGCGTCTGCTACTGCGGTGTCTCAGCTTCATTCCCCTCTTCGTCATCAACTATCCTCGAGATCTGGCTTTTCTTGACAGCTATGATCGGATCATTTCCATTTCCCAATATACCCAGAGCTGGGTCAAAAAGCGGTGGGGCAGAGATAGCCAGATCCTCTATCCGCCCGTAGAGATAGACTCTCTGCGAGATGGGCCTAAGAGGGAAATGGTCATCAGTGTGGGGAGGTTCTTCACCGGTAATCACAACAAGAAACAACTGGAGATGGTGAGAGCTTTCAAGGAGATCTATCGAAAAGGGAAACGGGGTTGGGAGTATCACCTGGTAGGAGGGGTTGAGGATATCAAGGAGCATAGAAGATATCTCCAGCAGGTGCGCCGGGAGAGTGAAGGGTATCCCATCTACATTCACGAGAACGCCTCCTGGGAAGAGCTGGTAAGGTTGCTGTCCCAAGGCAAGATTTTTTGGCATGCCAGCGGCCTGGGAGAGAATGAGGACAAACACCCCGATAAGTTCGAGCATTTTGGTATCACCACAGTGGAGGCCATGGCTTCAGGATGTGTCCCGGTGGTCATTGCCAGGGGGGGACAGAGGGAGATTGTTCAGGATCAAGTGGACGGTTTTCTCTTTGAGGATTGGCCGGGCCTGGTGGAGACCACTGTGCATCTCATGGAAGACCAGGAGCTTTTACACAAGGTGGGCCAGAAGGCCAGGGAGAAGTCCAAGAAGTTCAGCACTCAGAGCTTTGCCAGGCATCTGGAGGACGTAGTGGCTGAACTTCAAGATTCGTCTCCGCCAGAAAGACTGGGAGACCTGGCCGGTTATTAATGTCCCCGGACAACGTCCAGGTCTGGAGTGGCGTCCCATATGATCCTCCCGGCTCTGGGGGGCTCGCCCTGGCGAAGTTTTTTCACCAAAAAAGCCTTCTCTTAAAACAGAGGTTGAGCAAGGGGTGTCTGAGGAAAGAAGTGGCCAGCAAAATTCTTTTGAGAGGGGCAAATCCTCTCAACCATCTTCGATGGAGAGGAATATTCTGGATGTAATCATAGTCAGCTACAATGTAGCTCATCTTCTGGAGGATTGCCTGGGCTCCCTTCTATCTGAGAAGGGAGTGGACGTGGTCATCACCGTGGTGGACAATAACTCTTCCGACGGGACTGTGGCCATGGTCCGGAAAAAGTTTCCCCAGGTAAATCTGGTGGCCAGCCGGAAGAATCTGGGCTTCAGTGCAGCTAACAACCTGGCTTTAAAGGGTAGCCGGAGCAAATACGCCCTTCTCCTTAACCCGGATACCAAAGTTCTCCCAGGAGCTATCAAAAAGATGGTAGACTACATGGAGGCCAATGGGGAGGTGGGGGCTCTTGGCCCCAAACTTCTCAACCCCGATGGCAGCCTACAGTATTCCGCCCGCACCTTTCCCTCTCTGACCACTCAGTTCCTGGAGAGCACTTATCTCTTCCGGATTTTTCCCCAAAGCAGGTTTTTTGGCCAGCATTTTATGACCTATTGGGACCATGGGCAGGAGAAGAAGGTAGATTGGGTCTCGGGAGCTGCTCTTATGGTTCGTGGGGAAGCCATAGAAAAAACAGGTCTTCTCGATGAAGGATTCTTCATGTACAGTGAAGAGGTAGACTGGTGTTATAGGATAAAGAGAGCGGGCTATGAGGTGGTTTACTTTCCTCAAGCAGAGATCATTCACTACGATGCCAGGAGCTCGGAAGATGAGGCCAGGAGGCTGGAGATGGTTCTCTCTGGCCGCTACCGCTTCTTTGCCAGGCATTATCCCTCCTGGCAAGGGCTTTTTCTTCGGTTATTGGTCCTGGGGGGTCTGGTGATAAGAATCATTTTTTGTGCTGGGGCCAGTCTGCTCCCGCTGAAAGGAAGGAAAAGATTCAGGAAAAAGCTCCACTCCTTTGTCCAGGTCTTTCTCTGGCATGGGGAGGCCAGGGGTGAGAACTATGGGGAAAAATAAAGTATCTCTGGTGACTACCATACTCAACGAAGAGAAAACCTTACCTGAATTTATAGATTCCCTGCTGGCCCAGACTCGCCGGCCAGAGGAGGTGATTGTGGTGGATGGGGGATCTAAAGACCGGACCTTTGAGATCCTGAAATCCTATGCCGACCGGGTGGGCAATCTGACTGTGATCCAGAGCCGGGGCGCCAATATCTCCCGGGGAAGAAATCTGGCTATAGCTGAGGCCACCTCGGATCTGATTGTGGTTACCGATGTGGGATGTCAACTGCACCCCCGGTGGCTGGAGGCTATCAGCCGGCCTCTGCAGGAGGGAAGCGCTCAGGTGGTGGCAGGGCTCAGCCAACCAGATGCCCGAAGCTTTCTGGAAAAATGTCTGGCTGCGGTCAATGTTCCTTTGGTGGAAGAAATAGAAGAGGAAACGTTCATGCCCTCCTCCCGTTGTATTGCCTTTCGAAAAAGGGTATGGGAGGAGGTGGGAGGATACCCGGAGTGGCTGGATATCGGCGAAGATATGAATTTTAATTTCAAGCTGAAGAGGATGGGATACAGCATTCAGTTAGTCCGAGAGGCAGTGGTCTACTGGCGGATGAGAGAAACCTTGAGGGAAATATTCAGACAGTTCTTTGGCTATGCCCGGGGAGACGCCATGGCTGGAATGTATCCTCAGCGACACCTCATCAGATTCACCACTTATCTGGGTCTCCTGGTGGCTCTATCTCTATCTCCCCGCTTCCCCTATCTGCCTCTGCTTCTGAGTCCTCTGGCGCTGATTTACCTGTCAAAGCCCCTACGCAGGTCGGTACGGGTTTTCCAGGAGGATAGATTGGGGATGATATTTTCCTGGTTGGCCATGCCCTTTTTGATGTTGTACCTTGATCTGGCCAAGATGGCCGGCTATGTAAACGGACTGCTCAAGAGACCACGGATGCGCAGTCTGAAAAGGAAAATGAGGAGCAAAATTTAGTTTGGGCTATGACACTCACCCCGCCTAAAGGCGGAAAATTCCCAGGATATACCTGACGGCTCTGCCCGAGCCAGAAAGACATGGCCGCAACATTTTACGTTGGGTGAGCGTACAGCAACGAGCTCATATGTTACCAAAGTACTATTGGTATGGTAGTGAATGGCGAGAGAAGAGTCAAGTGGACTTGGGCCGGACCTCAGACTTGAATGAACATTTCTAACCCAATCTGGTATTGAGCTACGAATAACATGAGCCCGGATCTATCTATCATGATTATCAACTGGAACACCCGGGAGCTTCTTCTGAAATGCCTGCAATCCATCACCAGGCACGCCAGCCCAAAGAAGCTGGAGGTCCTGGTGGTGGACAATGGCTCCACCGACGGCAGTACAGAGGCGGTCCGCAAAAGCTTTTCCCAGGTTAGATTAATCAAGAATGAGGAGAACCTGGGTTTTGCCAGGGCGGCCAACCAGGGCATAAAAAATTCTTCCGCAAGACATATCCTTCTTTTGAATAGTGATACCGAGATTTATGAGGGTACTCTGGAGAGAGTGATCGACTTCTTAGATAGGGAGGAGAAGGTGGGGGCCGTGGGCCTGAAGATTGTTAATCCTGACGGTTCACTTCAGCACTCCTGCCGGCGCTTCCCTTCCTTCATCACCGCCACTGCTCACGCCTTTCTGGGTCCAGTAATGCCCAATAACCCCTTTTCCCAGGAATACAAACTGGCCCGCTGGGATCACCGACAGGTCGAAGAAGTAGACTGGGTCTCCGGGGCAGCCATGGGGCTGCGCAGACAGGCTCTGGATGAAGTGGGCCTTTTTGACGAGCGGTTTTATATGTATCTGGAAGACATGGATCTCTGTGAGCGCCTTAAGGAGAGAGGATGGCAGGTCAAATATCTGCCCGATGCGGTAGTTCTTCACCACATTGCAGGAAGCAGCCAGCGCCGGAGTGTCCGGATGACCATAGAGCACCAGAAAAGCATCTACAGATTTCTGCGTAAGAGATATGTGGGGACCTGGAGGGTTTTGCTCTTGCCCCTGATATATGGGGGTCTTATAGTCAGGGGGGCGATAGTGATCACCCTGGAGAGGATAAAGAGGGAAAGCTGATAGACCTTATGGGCCGCAGCAGACATTGCAGGTTAGAGAGGACATGTAAAGCTACTTCGGTCTTGCTCTCCTTTGCTTCTGGCAAGTGGAAGTTGCACCAGAGCTTTTCTCGGGACAGGGAGATATTAGAGATAGGTAGGGGGTATTTTTGATAGCATTAGTCACCGGTGCCAGCGGTTTCGTGGGAAGACATCTCTGCCAGAGGCTCCTGGAGGAAGGGGTCAGCCAGGTGGTGGGTATGGTCCATCGTGCAAAAGACCGGGAGGGTCTTCCCAGAGATCCCAGATTAAAAGTGGTCCTTGCTGATGTCCTGGACGCCCCAGCCATAGAAGAGTTGATCAGAAGCTCTCGGCCTCAGGAGATCTATCACCTGGCTGCTCAAAGCTCTGCGGCCTTGTCCTGGGAGGATCCGCGACGGACTTATGAGATTAACATATTTGGTCAGTTGAACCTGCTGGAATCCCTGCTAAAGAGCCAGGTGGAAGCCTCCGTGCTTATAACGGCTTCCGGCGAGGTATACGGTAAGGTCTCACCTGAGCAGGTCCCCATAACTGAGGATTATTCTCTGAGGCCAGACAGTCCCTATGCGGTGAGTAAGGCAGCTCAAGATCTGCTAGGGTACCAGTATTATAGCGCTTATAAGATGAGGATTT
>NZ_BLRZ01000118.1 GCF_013281975.1 Candidatus Hakubella thermalkaliphila
AGATTCTGGTGGAAGTTACCAGTTGTTCTGGATATGTAGGAAAAATTGGTAATTAAATTCCAGAATCACTGGTAAGTCTTATCCAGAATCAGTGGTAAGTTTGAGCGGAATTGGTGGTAAGTTTGGACCAGAATACACAAGGAAGCTAAGGAACGGGACTTTGAGCCAAGCTTTGTGTTGTTTGATACTTGGTATGCCAGCTTGGGAAATCTGAAGAGGGTCCGAGATTACGGCTGGCATTGGCTAACAAGGCTGAAGAGTAACCGTTTGGTCAATCCTGATGGGGAAGGGAATATTCCCCTCAGTCAAGCGAAGATTCCTCCAGAGGGACGAGTGGTACATCTGAAGGGATATGGGTTCATCAAGGTATTTCGGACGGTCTCTGAAAACGGGGACGGGCAATACTGGGCGACTGATGATCTTCAGATGGACGAAGCTAGTCGGGAGGACTTGGAGAGCCAGGGGTGGAGGATCGAGGTATATCATCGGGGGATCAAGCAGTGCTGCGGAATTGAGCGAGCGCAAGTACGGAAGGCGGTGGCACAGAAGAATCACTTTCTTTATGCGCTGCGGGCATTTCTGCGTTTGGAGATACACAAGTTGCGAACGGGAAATAGTTGGTATGAGGCAAAGGTGTCCATTATCAGGGAGGCAATACGGGCTTATCTGGGTAACCCTACCTACAGTCTTACCCCAACTGCGTAAGTCCTAAATATTTCACAAAATACAAATTTCAAAAAGTTTTCTACTCTCCTCCGCCGCCCTCCATTATCCCCTCGTGTATACCAGATATGCTCGCTACTCGCCTCGTATCCCCAGATCCCAAAGCTCTCCGACCACCCGGAAAGCGGAAGCAGACGAAACCAGAATCGGGATACCCTCCTGCTCTGCTCTCTCTAGAGTAGCAGGCTCTATATTGCCTCCCTCGGTCACCACGATGCCAGCGAGTCCCACCAGCACAGCCACTGCCACAATATTGGGGTGTCTCTGCACTGTCACCCACAGATCCCCAGTTTTGGCCCGGGCCATGACGCAGCTCAGTAGATCCCCCGCATAGCCCCCGCGGACCTCATTTTCCAGGTGATCCACACCAGCCTCTACTTTCAGACCCAGGCGTTGCGCAATCTCGATAAGCTTCATCTGTTTAACCTGTCTTTCCGGCCACTCTGACTCAAGTGGACGACAGCGCGCACTCGCGTGCCCCTGCCCACTTCCGACTCTATTTCAAATTCATCGGCGCAGCTTTGGATGTTGTTAAGACCCATACCGGCGCCGAACCCCATCTCACATACCCATTCCGGAGCAGTGGAGAAACCGGGCTGCAGCGCCTGTTCCACATCGACAATGCCCGGCCCCTTGTCTACCGCCTCCACAACCACGGAGTGCGGTGTAGCCTCGAGAGTAAGCTCACCGCCCCTGGTATGAATAATAAGATTCATCTCTGCTTCGTACGCTGCAATGGTTGCCCGGCGCACTGCGCCGGGATCCAATCCGAGACGCCCCAGGACTCTCTTGGCTTGAACGGAAGCCTTCCCCGCACCTGCAAAATCCTCACCCTGAACCCGAAAGCGTAACACCAGGCTGGCTCCTTCCCCCAAAAGGTCCTCCAGCCCTAAACCCTTCTGCTGCCAACGCTGCTGCTCCTGCTCCCGGTAACGGAGGTCCATCACCCGAAAAGCCCTTCCCACGGGATCGCCGGGGGTGAGAATCCCCACCACTTTTCCCCCACGGTCCAGCACCGGGAGACGGCCCACCTTGGTGTGAGCGAAGCGCTTCACTGCTTCCACCGCGGGCTCGTCGGCGAAGACGGTTATTACTTCCCTGGACATCCTGTCCCGTACCTTAGCCCCCATCTCTCCTTGCTCCAGAGCACGGGTGACGTCCTCGATGCTCACCACCCCCACCAGAGCTTCTCCTTCCAATACCGGCACGCCAGATATACGATGTTTGCGCAAGAGCTCCTTTACCTGGGCCATAGTGAAGTCACCACTGACGCTCACCAGCCGTCGGGTCATGACTTCCTCCACCCTGAGCTCCCGCAGCAACTCTTCCAGCTTGGTGAGCTGGGTCCGAGTTCCTGCCCCCCGGCTTCTCATTCTCCGTGTCCCCCCAGAGCTGGAGATGCCCCCGCCTCTACTGCCCGTGACTTGTTCCCTCCTCTCTGGCTCCTCAATAGCTGTCCGGCGGGTTGCTCATCCCCTTAACCCAGCCTGGTACAGCCGCCCGCAGCTCTCAAAAAGAGAAAGTTGTGTGACAAAGAGAGGAAGCCCACTCTCCTCCGCTGCTACCAAAGTATCTCGGAGAGGCTCCTTACCCTGTACAAAAACCACCGCAGCCAGAGAGGCCAGAGCCGCGACACGGACCGCCTGAGGATGAGTGAGGCCAGTAAGAAGAAGGGATCCTGGCCGAGCAGAGGCTAGCACGTCACTCATAAGATCCGCGGCGCACGCCTCTTTGATCTCTAGCTCTGGACGCGGAGATCCGGCCACTTGCTCCGCCTCTAGCTGTACCTTAATGTCCTGAAGTCTCAATCTCTCCCCTCCTGGTAGACCTACCCGAAACAAAAATCCTGACTCTACTCCTTACAGGCCTCTGGCTTCGGCGTACCCCCGGCGCTCTTCCGAGCCCCTCCGGAACACCTCAGAAGCTCTTCAACTTTCCTCACCAGCTCCCCCATATCCACCGGCTTCTCCAGAAACCCCTGCACAGGCAGCCACGCCTCCTCCTGACCCAAAAGGAAGGGCCGCAACTGGCGATTCAACGAGGTCACCAGGAGAATGGGCACGTCCCGGGAGCGGGGATCAGCCCGAAGGTCATAGGAGAGACGTAGCCCCTCGGTCAAGGACTCCATCATTACGTCAAGGATGATGAGATCTGGCTTCTCCTCACGCACCTTTCCTAGCCCTTCTCCCCCTTGATAGGCCTGGCTGACCTGATAGCCGGCCTCCTGCAGACAGGAGCTCACCAGCAAGACAAAGTCCATATCGTCGTCGATGACAAGAATCCTCCCCCGGTACTTACTCATATCTTCTCGCCCAGACCTCCAATTCCAGCCTCCGAGCTGTGAGACAAAGTTCCTTTAGGCACTCCCTCGGTTCTCAATCTAGCCCGCTCTATTCAAGTTCCGATCATGTACACTCTTACAGAGTATTATAACCCTACAACGTCACTTACCTGAATACATACAATATGTTGTGGTTCAATTAAAGAAATTGCCCTACATATTGAACCAAGATTCTTAAGTATCGCTGTAGGGATAATATAATTTGTCGCCAGGTGACTTTCTCTTCATCTCAAAAAGTGGAGAATGCGCCCATAACTATCTCGTCGTGACAATCCTTCTCTACGGAATCAAAGTAATCCCTAATGATTTGTGAAATCATTCACAAGTCATTAGCATATCTCGCTTCGGTCTGAATGTCAAGGTGCATGCAAATCTCGGCTAATCCGTGAGCTCAGGCGACTGATATCTTACCTTCAAAGAATGCCCTCTATTCTGGGCAATCTTTCTCCCACATGATTCTATCCTCTTTGTTAAACATCCAAGGCAATTGTCCATATTTTCATCTATACAGATCTTACCCGGGTATATTTGATATAATGGTCTATATCTCGTAGGTGTTATGTTAGGCATTATAACATTTGCTCCTGCTCGTAGAGCCATCTCTCGGCCTTCTAGATGAATACTTCCTACTGCAGTAGTTGCCGGAAGATGAACATCTTTTAAGACAATCCTGGCAAGAGCCAGCACCTTCAGGGTCATATTCAGAGTTCCCTGATTTTTCCTGCCCAGGGGTGTATCAGGGTGAGGGATAAAGGGACCAATGCCGGCCATCTCAACATCCAGTTGTTTCATAAGCAAAATATCATCGGCTAAATCTCTTAAAGTTTGTCCGGGTAAACCCACTATGTTGCCTGCTCCTACCTGATATCCAATCTCTTTTAGCCAACCCAGTATTTCGAGACGGGTCCCCAGTGTTTGCCCAGGATGAAGCCTTGAATAAAGAACAGGATTAGCCGTCTCATGCTTCAGAAGATACCTGTCAGCCCCGGCTTTCTTCCATGCCCTATAGTCTTTGTAATCCCTCTCTCCTACGCATAAGGTGATAGCCACATCTGCTTCCTCTTTAATTTGCTGGATAATTTCGCTAATATCCTCTGCTCGATACCCAAGATCGTCTCCCGATTGCAGCACTATGGTCTTTATTCCCGCCTGAGCCCCCATTAGCGCACATTCAACTATTTCCTCCTTTGCCATTCGGTAGCGGGGGAGTTTTTTATTACTGCGGCGAAGTCCACAGTAGAGACAATCACGGCAGCAGTAGTTGGAGAACTCGATCACTCCCCGCAAATGCACCTCATCTCCACAATACCTGGCCCGGACACTATCTGCCCAAAGAGTGAGTTCGTTCTCCTCTCCATTTTTCAGCAACTCCGCAACTTCGAAATTAGAGATAGATATCGCCCTTTCCATTTTCAGTCTCTTAGAAATAGATATCTCTTCCACCCTGTCTAATCTGCTCATAATATTTCATGAATTGAGGAAATATTTCAGGCATTGCTTGTTTGATTTCATCCACCTCTTTAATGATAATTTCTTCAGCCACAACTTTAGTCTCCTCACTGGCAAAATCATCAACCCATTCCCTGAACGTAAGCACTGCGTTCAGCTTGCAGAATTTACCTTCTTTCCCACTTCTTAAGAGGTCCATTATATGCCTGCCAGTCCTTCCACACCGATAACCAGCGGTACAAAAGGAAGTAATGTAACCCATCCAGGCAAGCTCCCGGACAACTTCATCAAGACTTCTTGTATCGCCTAATAAGAATTGCTGCTTACTTCCTTCTTGATTTTGCAAGTTGGCAGCGT
>NZ_BLRZ01000119.1 GCF_013281975.1 Candidatus Hakubella thermalkaliphila
TTTACATAATTTGCATTTCTCCCTTGAAAATAACATAATTTTCATGCGACGTGGTGCGCCGCGGTGCATGGGCGATTCCTTATTTAATTCTGCCCTTAATTTCTTTAGCTCAACAGAATTTCTGCTTGCAAGTTCTTCAGGTCCCTTAAGCACAAAAGGTAGTATATCGTCGGGATTAGAGCGGTCATAGTAAAAACAGCTTAGCCCCTTTATGCGAAAATCGCCCTGCCCTGTACCGGTTTTGCCACCAAGGTGACCCCAACCCTTCTCAAGGAGTTCCAAGATATCGAGCAGAAGGTGAAGTGCCTCTCGGTTCGCCCCGGCTCCGTATTTAGAGAGAGGTTCCTCCTCTTCCACTTCTTCCTTCTCCCTGAACTCGCAGATGAATTTAAACTGTGCTTTCTTAGAGAGAATCTCATCATGAAACAGGTGTTTCCTTGCAGCACTGCCCCTCTTTCTGTCCACCGATGTTCTGTCACGAATCAGAGTCTTCCCTTCAGTTCCTTGACAAAGTTTTGCATTTAGAACAACTAACCGGGATTCTCTTCCCCTTTGTTCTTCTCTTGCCGAACCGAAAAGTGCCTTGAAGACAAGTTCTTCCTCAACATTACTTGCATTTACACCTTCCAACCCCAATCTATCCTTAGCCAGCGATGCCATAAGCCCACACAAAGATGTACCAGGGATAAAAGGCTCACCATTCACGTCCCTTATAATAAGGCTATCCACGTAATCGTTGCCTTCCCCAGACCCTATATGAAGCGGGCTATCAAGTATTACTTTCGCGTTGAAGTAATAAGTTCTCATTGTTCAACCTCGAAGTATATTTCCCAATACCTTACACAGGATATTACGTTTCCATTCCTTAAGTTCCTCAGATGTGGGCTTCAACTCACCAATAATCTTTTCGACCTCACTCAAGTGTTGCAAATCTCCCCTCAAATCATCTAACTCTCCGTTAAATTTTTGATTTGCCCCTCGGGTGGGTTCTTCATCGTTCCACCATGGCACTAGCTTTTTTGCTAATTCTCTAACTATTTCGTGTCCCCAGGCCGATGTTTCCTTAAACGATTCATACTCCAGAAATTCTACCCACTTTCCCAGATCGTCTTCCCTGTAACATACTTCCCAGAACCGGTATGCTTGACGCTTAGGTAGCCTCTCTAAAAATTCCCGTAAGCTTTTACCATGGGTATAATTTACCATTATATCTCCAAGCAGGAATGAAGTATCACCTTCTGTAAGTGGAGCTTCTATAATGTTATACATAACTTCTTTCCGTAAGGTTGGTTTCATCTTCCCTCCTCCGGACAACGTTTGTATTCATGGTGGAATGTGTCATTTATGCTTATTTCACCAAATCCTTCGGCTTTCCTGAGACCAAGCCCCCTTTTCTGCAGTTCATTAAGAGTACGTATAAGGTCTTCCGATTTCTTTCCATCGCCTAAACCGTATTTGAATAAAAAGGCACTTCCTTTGGCTATCGCCACCTCATCCTCACAAGGTCGTTGATAGACACCGCTCCACCCTCTGATGACCTCAGCAGCAGAAAAATGTCTGATTACCTCGCAGGTTTTGATAACTCCGTAGAGTTCCCTTAAGACCAAATCTTTAGGGACATACTTTAGTGGTCTTAGAAACTGATCCAAGACAATGGTATCGGAAACACAAGTTATCGTGAAAATACCATCAGAGTTCAGGGTGGAAAGCTCCTTGTAGAGGGGGTGTTTTGAACAGGACATTGCATCTTCAACCGTAAGATTTATTCTGCCCGGGCTTCTGCCTATAGGTATCTCTAAATTGATGCCCGCTTTAGAGCCGATCTCTCCAAATAGCCACTCTAAGACCTTATCGCCGTCAGCGGAGATCGATCTTATGAATCCGAGAAAAGCTTCTCCCCTCTGAAAAAGCTCACGTACAAAAAGCCTTCCCTCTTTACTCACCCCCCTTACGCTGTCCCTTTCGTGTTGAGTGAGATAAAATTTAGGGATACTAACTTTCTTGCAATTTGGTGGGTCGTAGATGTAAAAGCCTGGATATTTTTCATATTCTTCCTTAACCACATCCTCCGGAATACCATCCATAAGCCAGTCCCATATACCTTTACCATATCTACCAGGGAGGTCAGGAAGTTCATCTTCTTTGAAGCCGGGAGCTTCTTTTAATGCACGGGCGGATAAGGGAATGGGCTTGGAGCGAAAAGCCTTGGTCTCATCCGTGGGATAGAGATTGGAGAATATCACGTTATCCGAGAAGAAGACTTCCAGAAATTCATCTCCTGGTTTTTTCCCGGGTCTGATACCTGTTAAAGACGCGAGCGCCCCCCATATAAGCCGACCAGGGATATAATCCAAAGTTTCGTATATATTGCCTGCTTCCTGGCGTTTAGCTAAGCATATGGGCTCTACGACCTCAGCGGTGAGGATGTACTCCTTCATACCTTTCTTCCCTCGCATATTTCCATTGGTTAATATGTTCTTGGATTAATCGGTTCCAGGCACGGGCCTCAGCCGGATAGAACCTGCACCTGCCATAGCCCCGGTTCCTTCCGCCACCGATTTCCGTAACTAACCTAAGCCCCAAAAGAAGTATCCCATGGTCAAAGTTCTGAGTCTGTTCGTCATAACGCAGGTGTGCGGGTGTCTCAATAATGAAGCCTTCAAGGTCAACAAGAGGCTTGGCAAGTCCCAGAGTGAATAAAGCATCCTCCCTCGCCCGCCTTAGCAGATAGTCCCTTCGGCTACGACCGTGGCGGATATAAGGAGCCTCTCCTGGCCTTTCCTGATAAATCTTTTCCAAGAGTTCAGCTACTGCTTCGGGGAAATAAGCTCCGGAGAAGGCGAAGCCTTTTTGAACCTCTCCCCCTGGGATACCGAAGATACGACAGAGTACGCATATCCCATAGTCCCCTTCCGAATAATCTGGGACGCAATAAGCACCTTCTTCACCACAAACCTGCCCTTTGCATAATCCATACTTCTCCCAAGATGAGTTCTCTTTACAATGCTCCCTGATCGCCTGCTTCACCCTCCCCCGTATGCTGGAAGGAGGAATAAAGGGCATATTACGGGAGAGGGCGGATACTTGGTCGAACCCGCCTACCCCTGAAACTCCACTTGCTATGATGAAGGGGCTTTCAAGATGAATTCGATAGTTTATCTTAAGAGCTTTCACTACTTACCCCCTTACAAGGAGGTCGTACAATTCTATGAGGTCTATTATTGATGTCCGGTAGATCCCTTCCCACTTCTCCCGTGGAACTGGAAAAGGCCCTAAAGAGAGTCTATCACATACATTAATAAAACGTTCTCTATACTTATTCAGACTGCTAAACCATCGTACAAATTCGAAGGTCGCTTGCTGGTTCGGAAAATAAAGTAATTCGGCAAGTTCGTGGAGCTTATGTCTTGGGAAGGCCGCAAGGTCTAAATCTAAGGCAGCAGCTTTCAATTGCTTAAGTTTTTCCGTCGTATAAGGCCCGCCGTAGAGGAGGAAATTATCATTGACCTTTTTACCTATCCTGATTTCCTTAAGTCCACCGACAGCGTTATTCTTTATCATGCAGATATCCACAAGGGATTTCTCCCTTTTACCAACGCGCTTTGCTCTTTCTACCAATTCTTTCCCTATAAGGTTAAAATTATGGATAGGATAGTTGTAAGGAGCTATTACCAGTCCTACCGATATGGTAAGGCTATCCGGAGCATCAGCGAGCTTGAGATTAGCCATAAGGGACTTCGTCTTATCCTCAAAAAGTTCGATAAATTCTGCGACGAAATCCACTGCATAAAGCCCCTTGATTGCTACAGCCAAATCATCACCGCCCACATAGAGAACCCTTACCGGAAGTCCGTTTGCTCCACTTGGCTTTTGACCTTTGACAGGTTCATCCAATATCTTCCCTAAAGCCTCGTAGATTGCTTCTTCTAATGCTTTTCTCAACGCTCCACAGAAATTCCTATAGGTGTTCTTATCCTTGCCGATAAGGGGAGTAAGTCTTCCTAAGGCATTGACATCGGCGTAAACTATGCCTAGAAGACGCTCTTCCGATGTTCCGGGTATATCCTTCTCCTTTGGTTCCTCATCTTCACTCCAGCTGACAATGCCACCAAAGTGCTTGGGGATTTTCAGCCCGAAGGAATTACATAAATCTTTTTCTATCTTGCTTATTTTCTTAAACGAGAGTTTTTTCCTGTTGTCAGCATACCCGATCCTCCTAACCCCGTCTGGCACCTGAACAACACGTTCAGCAGGATACAGACCCGAATTTTCGCAGGGCACCGAGTGAATAGTAGAGTAATGGAAAGCGGTACTTTTCGGCATGTCTTTTAGGGCTTTCATGCCTAGAAATATAGGTTTCAGAAGATTAGTGTAAAAATCGCTAGCCGCAGATTTAGGGCTATAAGGTAAGAAAGTCGCTGATATCCCATGTTTCCAATACGATGCCCGTGATTTTCTAAGAAATTCCTGAGCCTTATCAGCATTTTCAAATTCCACCAAGACAATGCCCCCACCGGACCTTATGACTTCCCCGCTACAAGACTTGGTTATCTCAGGTATGTAATTGCTCAATATCCTGTGGGAGAAACAGACAACTGAGAAAAAATTTTAAAAAACACTTATTTTTTACTTGCATTCAGAACCAGATTGTGATATACCATAACACATGGAGTTCGATGTTGTATATCATGGTCGTCGCCTAACCCATAGAGACATTCTCTTTATCCGAAGACTGATTGCCAACAACCCGGATAAAAGCCGCTGGTTTATCTCCAGAGAGCTATGTCGGCAATGGGATTGGAGACAGCCCAATGGTGTCCTTAAGGATATGATCTG
>NZ_BLRZ01000120.1 GCF_013281975.1 Candidatus Hakubella thermalkaliphila
TTATTTTAGCATGGCCGGTACAAAAAGTCAACTTTATTTTGTTACAAGCCCTAACCTGGCAACCTGACGATCTAGCTGGCGTACTTGAACTTGTACTCTTGCAGAAACCTGGGGATATCAGCAGCTTCTCTGGGGCCAACAATAACCCTCCAACCCTGGTCTTCTAGCTCGGCCTGCAACTCTCCGCTGATCTGGGCCACGTAGCCGGGTATGACCAGGTTTCGATGGGAGACCCTCTCGGCAATGCCACTCTTTTTGACGAAGAGGGCAATCTTCTCCGGGATGAACTTACCTGCTGCCCAGGCCGTAAGGACTGATTGACCCTCCGAATCCATGAGCATAAGCCAGGTGGGTGCTTTGCTCGCTTCTATTTCCCCGGAGACGATGAAATAGGTGAGGGAGAAATTGGTAGAGACTAGAACTGGTGAATTCTCATCAGGATCCCCGATATCGTATATCTTCTCCTCCACCTGCATGGGCTTCTGGGGATCGGTGAAAATATTCTGGCGCAGGATCAAAAGGGGGAACATCTTCCAGGACTCCATGGAGCGGAGAATTACCATGGACGCATACTTACAAAGATGAATCGAAGCTACCAGGGCTTCCTTGAAACTGTCTTCCGCAAAACGGTAGGCCTGGCTAATAACCGGAAAGCCCAGGGACCGAAATTTCTTAAGGAGAGCAGAGCGTCTTATATAAACCAGATCTCGGAGAGAATCCTTCAGGGAAGATGAGCCCGGATCCAGAACCAGATCCTGGACTCCGAGAGCCCTGACCTTCTCTACCAGATCGGCCAGCTTATCCAGACCTCCCGGCTCATAGATGGCCAGGGGGCAGCCATGATTCTTGGCCAGGGCGACGAAAGCTTCGTAATTTTGAGCATTGGCAGCATGAATAAGGGGCTTTTTGTTGCCTACCACAGCTAAACCAGCAGCCATGACCTCCTCGTCGAAGCTGATCAAGACCAGTGGGAAGTGGCATCTCCTATCTACCTTTTGAGCCAGGGACTTAAAAGCAACGGAGTCATCAGAGACGGACCTGAGAGCAACAAAATTGCCCCTGAGGGTCTGGCCAACCCTCTCGAAGCTGGCACTCTCCAACTCTTCAATCTTTCTCTCAATCTCTTCATCGCTGTAACTATCCTCAATAAGAATGCCTAAAGCTGTTTCATGGAAGAACCTCTTCTCATGGCGGAAAAGAACCTGCTCTTCACCCATGGAGATAGCCTTATCCAGACTCTCCTGGCCAGCGGCCAGTTTCATGGCAAAAGCAAGACAGGTGGGATAGCCACAATCCCGGCAGTTGGTCTTGGGCAGTTTTTTGAAGATCTCCAATCCAGTTAAAGCCATGGTGCTTCTTACTCCTTCCTACGTCTCTTACAACTCTACATCGATTTCATGGTTCGTGGGTGATGGACCCATCATGGCGAATCAGGTAGAAAATAGATTCTTCGTTTTCATTGTTCGCAGGAGCCGCCTCCGCATGGGCAATTAGCTAGAAAACAGCTTGCCCATTTTCATCCTCGAGAGTGCGGTCCCCGGATGACAGATTTCTTAGAAAGCGCATCAATTGATCGTAACTCCAGCCCTCTCCACAGTGCCTGGCTCACATTAGTTCATCTATCATTTCATTCACCAGTTCAGCAGCCCGGGGATGTCGCAGTATGACTACATCTGCCCCAGTCAGAAGAAAGGCCATGGTGGTGATAGCCTCCCAGGCAATTCCTCTTTTTTCCGGATCCCCAAGGGTGGGAGCCTCCTCGTAGGAGAGCTTGTTTTCCTTGATCTTCCAGACTTCGGTACCAATATCCATAATGAAGGACCTCTGAATTATGGTATCGCCCTGTTTCAGGGCCGCTATGCGGAGCCGCTCCATAACCGAATAAGTGTACTCCAGCCCGTATCCCAGAGCTCCAGTAGTGGGATCCATGATAATCCTATCCAGATCCAGCCCCAGTTGAGTAATCAGGATGTTCACCTGCTTCTGGATGTTTACGTCTACCGGGGCCTGTCCAATGACTTTTTTTTGTATCCCAGAGCAGTCGCAGTGATAGCTTTGTAGTTGTCCTCCTGGGCTGGCCCAATAATAATGTCTGATTCCGCACTGGCCTCGGCTACCTTCTTCATCACCTCGGCGTCCTTCTCCAGATTTCCTGTCCCGTAGACAATAATGGGAACATCTACTGCTTCTACCATTTTTTTGACCACCTGAGCTGCTTCTTCTGGACTCCTGCCCAGGCCATTGGGATCAGTACTGGCAAGCTTGATGCTGATGGCTCTGGCCTTAAACTCCTCCACACATTTTCTGGCCCATTTGACCGGATCTTCATAGACATCACCATAGATATCGTTCAGAATCTTGGGCCAGTTATCAGGAGCCATATCCCACACTTCCAGGGCCACCAGGGGCTTGTGGGGCATCTTCCCCTCAAAAGTATAGAAGGAGAGACAGTCCTCCCCTCCTATTGTAATTTGTTTTTTATGCCCAAAAGATAAGGTTCCAATAGTTCCAGTGTAACTATCTATAGGATCACTGTAATCCATCTACACCTTCTTTCTTCTCGAAAACAGAAAATAGACCCAGTGCACATCTCTGTACTGGGTCCCTGAGTTCCTTGCCCTCCTGGCACCATTGCCTATCTGGCTGTTACAATCTCAGCCACCAGCTTCTCCATTATACCAAAAACTGCTCGCAAGGCAAGAGAAGATTGCGGTAATTTTACCAGAGGAATTCCTTTTAGATCAAACTCCTCTATAAGGGGGTCAGGAGGGATATGGCCAATTAAATCAAATCCCAGCTCTCCGATCTTGCTTTCCAGGGCTTCTACCTGCCTGGCTGAGGTGCGATTGAGAACCAGAAAAGTCTCCTCTACTCCAATGGACAGCTCCTCGACCAGAGTCTTAATTTTCCGGGCCGCCATAAGACCTCTTTGGGTAGGATCGGAAACAATAAGCAGGATGTCCACATCCCGGGTGGTCCTGCGGCTGAGATGCTCCAGGCCGGCCTCATTATCCATGATTACGTACTTGTAACTCTTAATGAGCTTATCCATATATCTTCGGAAGAGGGCATTGGCAAAACAGTAGCAGCCGGGCCCCTCGGGCCGGCCCATTACCAGAAGATCAAAACCCTCCTCCTCTACCAAAGACTCCTCCAGCTTCAGTTCCATATATTCATCTTTGGACATACCCGGTGGAGCTTTATCAATTACGTCTTCCCGTATGTCTCCTAGGGTTGACTCTACCTTTACGCCCAAAACCTCATTCAGATTGGCGTTAGGGTCGGCATCCAGGGCCAGGACGGGAGTGAGACCCTTCTCCAAAAGATAGCGTATGGTAAGGCCGCAAAGGGTGGTTTTGCCTGTACCGCCTTTGCCGGCTACGGCTATAACTTTGCCCAATTTACATCCTCCCTTGAAAATAACGCAATTTTCATGCGACGTGGCGCGCCGCGGTGCATGGGCGATTCCCTTGAAAATAACACAATTTTCATGCGACGTGGTGCGCCGCGGTGCATGGGCGATTCCTTGTGTATATCCTCAGAACTACTTCTTGACTCCCCTCTGCCAGTCGACTTTGGACTTATGGTCGGAATTGCCTATCGGCCCTGGTGCAGCAGCCTTCAGGCCACCCCCAGTTGCCCCTTGGCCATCTGCACACATAGCTACTTTTGCCTTTATCGTCACAATTCTTTCCCAGTAGCTCTGCTATACTCACAGGCTTCAAGAGCCAGAGAGCATCTTTTCCACTGTAGGGAACTCCTCAATATTAGTGTGGGGCAGGAAGAGAGACGAAACGTATCTGTCCATAAATTTGACATTGGCAGATAGCTCTATATGAGTCACATTCTTGGCTAATTTCTCCAGTTCCCTCTGTCTGTTGAGGGAAAGAAGGGACATATAGGCACCCACGATGGCTGTGTTGCCCAAAAAATAATACTTCTGAGGATCGACATCCGGGAACATGCCTATAACGATGGCATTTACCACACTTATGTAGCGGCCAAAACCCCCGGCTATATAGATCCGGTCCAAATCTGTGGGGGAAAGGCCCACTTCTTCTAAAAGAGTGGTGATGCCCGCATAGATAGCTGCCTTAGCTCTGATTATATTATCGATATCAAACTCGGCCAGAACTATATCCTCACCCAGGACTGACTCTTCTTGAGGAACCAGAAGGTACTCATAATAGCCTTCTTTTCTTCGGATATAGGGAGAACCCAGCTCAGTATTGAACTTGCCCCTTCGGTCAATAAGCTGAGAGAGGTAAAGTTGTCCCAAAAGATCGATCATACCCGATCCGCAGATGCCCTGAGCCGGAATGCCGCCGATAGTTTGTATCTCCGGCTTACCACCGTCTCGATCAATGATCACTTTCTCGATTGCTCCAGCGGTAGCTCTCATGCCATAGGTTAGCGTATGTAACAAAATAAAGTTTACTTTTGAACCTGTTCTGTTGATTTCATTAACCTTGGCGAAATGGTATAATTCCATTCCGGATTTACATCGTGATATCGTATATTGAGTTCTTCCTCCAAACCTTTTACCTTTTTCTCTTTTGATTCTTTCTTGTGTTTCTTCTCGTGAGATTTGGCAGAACCCATTAGCACTTCCTCC
>NZ_BLRZ01000121.1 GCF_013281975.1 Candidatus Hakubella thermalkaliphila
AGCCAGAGCTTCAACAAGATCACCTGGGATAGGAAGGGCAGGGCTCTAGTGGCAGTTAAACTTGGACAGGGTCCGAAAAGGTGAAGGGGGGCGTGAGGCGAGATGGTGTCCAGGCTGAGAAGATATCAGGAGCTTTTCATCGGCCAATATGATTTTCTATCCTTTCTCAAATATGAGCTGATCATTTCCAGCTTCGGCCTCATGCCCGGTGCTGTGGGGCTCTATCTCCGAGGTGTGTTTTACCGGTCTCTTTTCCGGAAGATAGGGAAAGATGTGGTTTTCGGGCGTAATATCACTCTTCGCCATCCTGGAAAAATGATCCTGGGTAGCGACGTGGTAGTGGATGACAACTGCATTCTGGATGCCAAGGGAACGAAAAAATCGGCTATAACTATTGGTAACGGAGTCTTTATCTCGGCCTTCTCCATCTTGAGCATGAAGGACGGGGTTATCGAGATAGGGGATAATACCAGGATTGGCAGCCACTGCCGGCTGGAGACTTCGACCAGACTTTCGGTGGGACGGAATGTGCTAATAGCTTATCGATGCTATGTTGGCGCTGAGTACTACCATTTTGAGAGGCTGGATGTACCCATTTCCCAACAAGGTAAGGATCTGCAGGGTGGAGTAATCATTGAGGATAACGTGTGGCTGGGAGCGGGGGTTGTGGTTCTGGACGGGGTTACGATTGGCCGGGATGCTATCGTGGGGGCGGGGGCGGTAGTGACCAAAGACATCCCTGAGTTTGCCATTGCCTATGGTGTGCCAGCCAGGGTGGTGAGAAAAAGAACACGAGGGGAAGGAGAGACATAGAAATGAAAAGGGAATTTACAGTAATTATCGAGCAAGATGAACAGGGATATTTTGTTGGAGAAGTTCCAGAATTGCAGGGTTGCCACACCCAGGCCAAATCCTTAGATGAGCTCATGGAAAGAATCAAAGAGGCTATTTTGCTCTGTCTGGAAGCAGAAGGTAAAAAAGTGCCCTCTACTCATTTTATAGGTGTCCAAAGGGTTGCTGTATGACCACACTGCCAGTGGTGACAGGGAGGAAAGTAGTTTCTGCCTTAAAGAAAGCAGGATTTGCTATTGAAAGACGGCGGGGTAGTCATGTATTCATGAAACATAGTGATGGGCGAGCCACTGTGGTTCCCATCCATCAGGGAGAGACTATCGGTCCAGGACTTTTATCAAAAATCCTTAGAGATACTGAGCTTGAAAAAGAGGAATTCATGAAACTACTAAAAGGAAAGAAAAAGTGAAAGGAGTTTTGAAAAGAATCACCCTTCTTGGCTCTGTTTCCGGCCGAAATGCGGGGGATGTGGCTCTTATCGCCTCCATCATGTCCGAAATCAGGAATCTTCATCCCGAGGTCACCTTTGAAATTCCCACCATCAACCCAGCTTTCATAAAGAAACATTATTCTCACCTGGTGGCCAGACCTGTTTCCATGTTGCCCTGGCATCTGAGCGTGAAGATGTTGGGGCTGCCCACCTTTTTATCGGTGCGGCGAGCCGATATGGTCCTGGTCTTTGATGCTGTACTCTTTGACAGGAAACTCTTTAATCCCCTTTTTAACCACATGTCCGCACTGGCCCTTTTGATTCCCTATGCCAAGAAACATGGCAAACTGGTGGCCTACTACAATGTGGGAGTTGGGCCTGTCTACACCTCTCTGGGGAAAAAAATTCTGGCCAGTATATCCAACCAGGCGGATCTGATAACGGTGCGGGACGAGGACTCCCTGAATCTTCTAAGGGAAGTGGGGGTAACCCGGTTGTCGATACATGTTACGGCCGACGCGGCCCTCAACAACCAGCCGGCTCCGCCGGAGAGGGTGCAGGAGATCATGAAGGAACAGGGGATTTTTTCTGATCGCCGGTGGATCGGCATGAATGTAAATACCTATGTGGATACGTGGGTAAGGTCTGGTGAAAAGGGCATCTCCAGAAGGAATTTCCAGAATACCATGGCTCAGGTGGCCGACTCTGTGATGGATGATCTGGATGTAGATATCGTCTTTTTCGCCACTCAAGTTATGGACATTCCTCTGTTTCAAGCCATAATCCAGGAAGTGAAGAAGAAGGAAAGAGTGAGGCTGGTTACCAACCGGGACTATACCAATCATGAGATTATGGGCCTTTTGGGCCAAATGGAGCTTTTTGTGGGCATGAGACTTCATTCCCTCATCCTGGCTTCGGCTATGTACACCCCCATAGTCGGGCTGGTCTATCTGCCCAAAGTCAGAAGTTACCTCAAGGAGATTGGTCAGCCGGACCAGGGCCTGGAATTTGCCGACTTTAATGCCCGGAGGCTCGTTTCTCTGATAGAATCTACCTGGGAAAGACGAGAGCTGATCAGGCAGCAGGTTGAAAGAGAGAGTGGGACGACTCAAGGAGGAGTCCCGTAAGGCAGCCCGGTTGGTAGTAGAGTTGTTGAGACAAAGAGATAGTGGCTGAAGGTCAAATCTGCCTTGTTCTGGGCGAAGCGCTGTTCGTAGCAGGAAGAAAAGGACAGTCTGAGGTTGAGATTAAGTGACCAGGATTCTGATGGTGGGCATGGCCCCCCTCCCCTTTGAAAAAGAAAGAAAGATATACGGACCGGGCCTGCGCACCTGGCAGTTGACTAAAGCTTTGCTGGAAGAGGGACATGAGGTCCTGCTTATCTGCTATGGTATACCATCTGCCTACGAGAAAGGTGTTCTGTCCAGAGAAGTGGAGAGCCCGGCCAAAGAATTGCGTTATCTGGTTCTGAACCATGAGAAGTACGAAGACGGCCAATACCTGGCCGGGCTGGCCCGCCAGTTCAGCCCGGACTGTATGGTGGCAGTGACCCTATATCCCTGCTATGTGGCTGCCAGACTGGAGCTGGATGAACCTCTCTGGGCCGACCTCTTCGGCCATGTCCTGGGAGAAGCTCAGGCCCGGGCCTCTGTCTATAAGGACGATAGTCTGCTCTTTCATTACTGGAATCAGGAAATGAGGATAATAGATAGGGCTGATGTCTTCTCCTGTGTCTCTCAACGCCAGGTGTATGCTACTATAGGTGAGCTGGGTCTTGTGGGTCGGCTGAACCGGCACACGGCTGGATATCGCTTTGCTCACTGCATACCCATATCCATTCCCACTGAGAAGAAAGAACATGATCTGCAGGTATTGCGGGGACGTGATGTTTCAGAAGATCATTTTGTGATTCTGTGGAGTGGAGGCTATAACACCTGGACCGATGTGGATACTCTGTTTGTGGCCCTGGAGGAGGCCATGAAGGTGGACGGGCAGATAAGGTTCGTTTCCACGGGCGGGGAGATTCCGGAGCTGGATGACCAAACCTATGGTCATTTTCAGGAGCTCATCCAAGATTCTCCCTTTAGTGACCGCTTCATTCTCAAAGGATGGGTGAAGACCGAGGAGGTTCACAACTACTATTACGAGAGCGATCTGGGTATTAACATTGACCGGGACATATATGAGGTAGAGCTGGGGAGCAAGAACCGCATTGTGGAGTGGATGAACTATGGGCTGCCGGTGCTGAGTTCCCGGGTCTGTGAGCTGACCGAGATACTGGAAGAGCATGGAGCTGGTTTTACCTATCCTCCTGGGGATGCGGAGACTCTGAAGGACAAAATTCTACAGTTGGCCCAGGATAGGGAAGGGCTTCGAGAAGCAGGGGCCAGAGGGGCCCGCTTGGCGGCTCAACTTTTTTCGGTGAAAGCTACTACCACAGCCCTCCGGGAGTGGGCAGCTCACCCCCAGCCAGCTCCAGATCGGGGCCAGGAAAGAGCTCTGGACCAGAGCCGGGAGGAGGCCTTCCGCAACCTGGAGAAGATTGTTCAGAGGCAAAAGGAAATGATCGCCGAAAGGGACGCCCGCATCCGGGACCTGGAGATGGTCTTTCATAGGAGTCCCCTGTACAGGATTTACGGCTTCTTGAACCTGGCCAGGAAGAAGGTATTGAGGAAGGGTTGACCACCGCTCATTGTAGCTGGTATCGGCATAGCGGCTGGATAAAATAATCGATAGAATAATCTTGAGAGACAAGTTGGCTGAGAGAAATAAAGTCCTTCTGATAAGTTACGATGTAATAGGCCCGAACATGGCCGGGCCAGGGGTTCGCTATTTCGAGCTGGCCCGGGTGCTGAGGGAGTACTGTCTTCTCACTTTGGCCATTCCTAACGCACCGCAAATAGAGGGGGACGGTTTTCGCATAGCTCAGTACTCTACGGAACAGGAATCCTCACTGAAAGAGTTGGTGGAGGAGTCCCAGGTGGTGGTCATCCAGGGCCATATTGTTCACTTCTTTCCTTTCCTGAAATATCTTCGGAAGCCTGTGGTGGTGGATCTTTACAACCCCTTTCTTCTGGAAAGTCTGGAGATGTACGGGGATGGCTCTTGCGGCGAGAGAATGAGGATCAGTCAGGGAAACCTGGCCATTTTAAAGGATCAACTGGCCTTGGGTGACTTCTTTATCTGTGCCAGCGAGAAACAGAGAGACCTGTGGATAGGCATGCTGGCAG
>NZ_BLRZ01000122.1 GCF_013281975.1 Candidatus Hakubella thermalkaliphila
TCGCTGCCCACCGCTTCCTCTATAGCTCCCACGACCGGGCCACCCGCACCGCCAGAAGATACTCGCGGAGGGAGGTGCAGCAAAAGGCAAAGAGAGCGGGCTTCTCCGTCCTGCGGCTCTCCTATTGGAACTTCTTCCTGTTCCCTGCTGTAGCGGTCACGAGACTCTTGCGCAAAGGTGCCACAGAGCGAACTACCTCTGATCTCCGCCTTCCTCACCCCTTACTCAACTCTTTCCTGGACCGGATAGTAGCCCTGGAAGCCCTATTGCTACGCTATGTTGATCTTCCTTTAGGCTCCTCCATCATTGGCGTTCTCAGAAAGGAGGACTAGATCTCCTCCTGATAGAACTTTCGAATCAGGTCTGCCACATAGGCGACTTCCTCCTCCCTCATCTCCGGAAAGATAGGCAGGGAGAGGACCTCCTGGGCACAGGCTTCGGACACGGGGAAGTCTCCCTCCCGGTAGCCCAGGTGCTGGTAGGCTACCTGAAGATGAACCGGGATGGGGTAATGAACCAGAGCAGGAACTCCCTGCTCCTCCAGGTAGGCGGCCAGGCGGTTTCTTGCCTTGCTCTTGACCACATAGAGATGGAAAATGTGCTCCCTTCCTGAAGCCAGGAAAGGAACTTCCACTCCCTCTAAGAGCGAGGAATAGAGATCGGCCCACTGGCGACGGAGGGCGTTCCAACGATCCAGATACCTCAGCTTCACCCGGAGAACAGCCGCCTGGAGCTCATCTAAACGGCTATTCAGGCCCTCCGCTACTGCATGGTAGCGATCTGACTGTCCGTAGTTGCACAACAGCCGGACTCTTTCGGCAATTTCCAGATTATCGGTCAATACCATCCCGCCGTCCCCGTAGGCTCCCAGGTTTTTAGTAGGATAGAAGCTAAAGCAGCCCACCTGACCGAACGTGCCCACTCTCTTACTTCCGTAAGTAGCCCCGTGGGCCTGGCAGGCGTCTTCGATCACCAAAAGACTGTAGCGGTCGGCCAGACTAAGAATGGGGCCCAGATCTGCCGCCTGCCCATAAAGATGAACCGGCAAAATAGCTCTGGTCCGCGGGGAGATCTTCTCTTCGATCTTATCCGGATCCATGGTAAAAGTTCGAGGATCCACATCCACAAAGACGGGGCAGGCGCCCACCAGGGAGATAGCGGCGACCGTGGCGACAGCGGTATTGGGTACAGTGATCACCTCGTCCCCTGACCCGATACCACAGGCAAGGAGAGCCAGATGGAGAGCCTCCGTCCCTGAACCTACTCCTACCGCAAAACGGGCCCCGCAGTAAGAGCTGAACTCCTCCTCAAATAGACGAACATTCTCCCCCAGGATGAACTGGCCTCCTTTGAGGACAGACTGCAAAGCAGCATCTATCTCCTCCCGCAGAGCAGCGTACTGCCTGGTCAGATCGACGAATGGTACTTTCATCTTCCGTGACGTGATCATCAGCTTCTCCCCTGCAAAAATGCCACTATTTCTCACCAGTAGTGCTTTTTGTACTTGCGGTAATAGTCGAAAGTCCGGTGGAGTCCCTCCTCCAGAGAGACTTTAGGCCTCCAGCCAAGTAAACGGCTTATCTTGGAGTAGTCAGCATAGAAGCTACCAATATCGATCCTCTGGCGGTCCTCAGGAAAGGGGACCAGCTCATAGCGGCCACCCCTATTGATCTGGACAAGAAGCTCTACCAGTTCCCGCAAGCTTATGGGCTTCTCTCCGCCCAGGTTGAAAACCTCACCATTGGCTTCATCACTGGCCGCCGCCAGAAGAAAGGCTTCCACCGCATCGTCCACGTAAGTAAAGTCCCGCAACTGGCTGCCATCGCCGTAGATAGTGATGGTCTCCCCGTCAATTATCTGGCGAATGAACCATCCTATGAAGCTCTGGCGGTCGTGCTTCATAAGAAGCCGAGGTCCATAAGTGTTAGTCAGACGCAGGGAGGTGGACCTCACACCATAGATCTCGTCATAAAGAAGGTGGTACCATTCCCCGGTCATCTTATTTATTCCGTTCACGTCCGTCGGGTGCATAAGGTGCTTCTCATCCACAGGCAGGTAGTCCGGCTTACCATACTGCTGGCGCGTCCCGGCGTAGACTATCTTCACCTCCCTGTTGTTCTTGCGGCAGGCTTCCAGGATGGAGAGATGGCCGCGGCAATTCATCTCCAGGTCAGTATAGGGATCCCTCATGCTGTCGATGTGGCTGACCTGGCCTGCCAAATTGAATATATAGTCCTGCCCCTTCACCAGGTAGCTCATGCTGGCCTCGTCACGGACATCAGCAATGTTAACGGTCACCTTCCTGCGGATATCTCGGATATTGAAAGGATTTCCACCGTACTCTGGAAGGAGACAGTCCACCAGCAGAACCCTGGCGCCCAGCTCCACCAGTCGGAGAGCCAGGTTGCTTCCGATAAAGCCCAGCCCTCCCGTGATCAATACTCGTTTTTTTCTAAAGCAGCTCTCCAGCTCTTCCACGCCGGGACTCCTCTCTTCTAATTACCAGTTTCCACCAGAGCTTGAGGAGATCTATGCCCACCCGAAAGACCCGGCGGAAGGTAAAAAACTGGGATTTTCCGCTGGTGCGGAAGTAGTGGTGGACTCCCACCTCGGCAAAGCGGAAGCCAGCACGGTGGATTTTGGTAATCATCTCTACACAGATTACCCCGCTATTAGACTCTAGCTCCACCTGGTCGAAGATGGACTTGCGCATGAGGCGAAAGTCGCAGTCTATGTCTCGAATGGGGAATCGGAACATCAGCCTGGTAATGTGGTGGTAGAGCTTCCCGATGATAACTCTATAAAGGGGGTCCGATCTTCTGATTTTGTACCCATTGACAATATCCACTCCCTCCGTCATGGAGGGGAGGAGGAGCTCCAGCTCTCTGGCATCGTATTGGGCATCCGCATCGGTATAAAAGATATATTGGTACTTGCTCTCCTGGATACCGGTTCGGATGGCCCTACCGTAGCCCTGGTTCCTCTCATGGTAGACTACCCGCACCCGGTCAGAGAACAAATTGATCTTCTCCAGGATGCCCCTGGTCTGCGCCTGGCTCCCGTCATCTACCAGGATAATCTCATAATCTCTGGCCACTCTATCTAATACGGAGATGGCAGTGACCACCATGCTCCCGATGGTGCCCCAGTCGTTGTAGACGGGAAAGAATACGGAGATATCTTTTTTGGCTTCTTCGGAGTTCTCAGTAGTTATTGGGTCCCTCCTTCAGGGTGTGGTGAGCATTCTGCTGCCGGAGGTAGAAGCAACTGGCCCCCGCATACGACCAGTATAGCTACCGTCTCGGATATGTCAATATGAAGAGCGGGTATCGATGGAGACTCTATAGATTCGAGCCCCCTTGTTGTTAAAGATTAGCTCCAGGCCATCCGCTGCCCCCAGTTTTAACCAGCCATGGCTGATAGAACTCTCTTTATATCCTTGAAATACATAGTCGATGCGGTATTTTTTCAAAATCTTTCTTCTCTCATCATGCGTAGTGGTTACGGAGAAAAACTTCTTGTAGTCGTTGAACTTCTCGTAGTAATCTAAGGTGTGCTCCACGCTGCCCAAAAGGCTAAATTTGTCAGTAATGAATGGCAAAAAGTACCCAATCTCGGGCGAACTAAGAGCATGTCCCTGGGGAAGCGATTTTAGATATGTTAACGCGTTGTAATCTTCGTTCGTTACATAGGCGGGGTATAGGCTTCTTAGAGGGATTTGGACAAAGAAAATAGCATAGAAGATAAAAGAAAAAATTGAGATAAATATAATAAGGGTCACAATAAGGGTTGCAAGATACCTCTCCAGGCTAAATGCTCTCTTGACTGCACTAAGACCCTTGTCTGACGCGGTTTTCAGAACTTGTGGAAACCCTCCTCCCTGTTTCCACTTCAATATTCTATTTGTCATGCTGAAGGCAACTTTTTGGATACCGCTTGAGGAAATTATGGCCAGCGGTAGCCAAAGGAAGTGAACCGATCTGTAGGTATTTAGACCGAAAAAAAGTTTGGCAGGCGCTATTGACAGAGCCGTGAAAAGAGCGAGCCAGAGGTAGAAAAAAGAAAGATTTTCCGAAAAGAAACCAGCTCTCTTCCGCAGGCGATTCACCTCGATTAGGAAGAGGAGGGAAAATACTCCAGCTAATGACACCATGCTAAGCTTAGAATAGGAGGGGAAGGCAAGAAGAAATTGAGGCAGCCTCACGTTCAGAAAGAAATCATTTTGCAAGACCAGCATAAAGACCTCAAAAGAAATTAAAGAACCAACAGCAACCAGCAGATATATTAGCATTTGTCGGTTCCCTATCGTCTTATAAAAATCGTATACAGTGAATATGAGGTTCATGCTCATGACCAGGACTAGATATGTCAATCTAGCTCTACTCGCAACGACGTCCGCATAGATTCGGAACATGATCGGATTCTGGAGATAGCTGAAAAGCCATGGAAGAGTCCCAGCCAGGGAAATGGTGTAAACAACACTAAGGGAACTTAACTTTG
>NZ_BLRZ01000123.1 GCF_013281975.1 Candidatus Hakubella thermalkaliphila
CGGTTTGATTATGCCGTTTTCGATTATCGGCTCAATATCTACTCCCGATACCAGCGTATCCATGTGGGCCGATAGCAGTACTCTGAGGGCGTCAGGTCTTCTGCCCCCGAAAATGTCCAATGATATTACCAGCATCGCTGCCATACTGGGAGCCGGACTCGTCCAACATTGCCTCTACTCCCAACTCGGCCAGAAGATGCAAAAGGTATTCAGCCACTTTCCGCTCTTTGAACACCGGGCTATTTATTTTGACCAGAGACATAAAGGTTTCTACCAGTCGATCTCTGTTAATCAATGAAAAACACCTCTAAATTGCTTGATAGATGCCCCCGTTTGCGTGGCTCGCGGGTGATGAAACCATAAACGACAACTTGCTTAATAGATTCTCCATTTTCATCATTCGATGGTGCGGCGCCCTATGACCACTAGTAGGTTAGCCTTTCAGTGACGAGCAGATCTGCTCTCCGAATACTGCTTGCAGGCTCCAATGAAATCTCTAAATAGAGGATGGGCCCGGTTGGGCCTGGATTTGAATTCAGGGTGGAATTGGAAAGCCACAAACCAGGGATGATCCACCAGTTCAATAATCTCCACCAGCCTACCGTCAGGGGAAAGGCCGGAAAATCTCATCCCCTTGGCCAGAAACTCCTCTTTATATTTCATATTGAACTCATATCTATGTCGGTGTCTCTCATGGATCAGCCTCCGGTCATACGCCCTCATAACCCTGGTATCGTCCTCCAGCACTATAGGGGACAGTCCGAGGCGCATGGTGCCTCCCAGGTTAGATATCTCCTTCTGTTCCGGCAGGAGGTCAATGACGGGATAAGCAGTGGAGGGGTCGAACTCAGTGCTATTGGCCCCTTCATAGTTGAGAACATGGCGAGCAAATTCTACCACAGCGCATTGCATGCCCAGACAGATACCCAAATAGGGAACTCCCCGTTCCCTGGCATAGCGGATAGCCTCGATCTTTCCTTCAATACCCCGGATTCCAAACCCACCGGGGACCAGAATTCCATCCAGAGGGGCCAGCTTCGCATCCATGTCGGCAGGGTCCAGCGATTCGGAGTCAATCCACCTGATATCCACCTCCCGGTCATGATAGAGCCCTCCATGGCGGAGAGCCTCCACCACGCTAATGTAAGCATCAGGGAGCCTCACATACTTGCCCACGATACCCACCGTCACCTGGCCGGAGAGGTTTTTTTGGCGGTGAACTATATCCTCCCACGCTCCGAGATCGATCTCGCGCATAGGGAGATTCAGGCTCTGCACCACAAATTCATCCAGACCTTCCCGGTGAAGAACCAGAGGAACTTCATAGATATTGCTCACATCGATGGCTGAGATTACTGCTTCAACTTCAATATCACAGAAAAGGCTGACTTTCTCCTTAACCGATCGGGTAATAGGTCGGTTCGAGCGGCAGATGATCGCATCGGGCTGGATGCCAATACTCCGAAGCTCTTTAACACTATGCTGGGTGGGCTTGGTCGTTAGCTCCTCACTGGCCTCCAGATAGGGAATGTATGTCACGTGAAGGTAAAGGACATTCTCCTTGCCCACATCTTTCTTGAACTGTCTGATGGCTTCCAGAAAGGGTAGACTTTCAATGTCACCGACGGTGCCCCCGATCTCGACGATAACCACATCGGGCTTTTTTACCTTAGCTATCTCCAGAATCCTCTCCTTGATCTCATTGGTTATATGGGGAATAACCTGCACCGTGGCTCCCAGAAAGTCTCCCCTTCTCTCCCTGGAGATGACTGACCAGTAGATGCCTCCGGAGGTGACATTGGAGCTCTGAAGGAGATTTTCGTCAATGAATCTCTCGTAGTGTCCCAGATCCAAATCTGTCTCGGCTCCGTCATCGGTGACGAAGACCTCGCCATGTTGAAAGGGGTTCATGGTGCCGGGGTCAAGATTAATGTAAGGATCCAGCTTCTGGATGGTTACTTTGAAGCTTCTGCATTTGAGCAGTCTTCCCAGACTGGCGGCAGATATACCCTTGCCCAGAGAGGACATTACTCCGCCGGTGACGAAAATGTACTTGGCCATGATTTTGATGCTCTTTCTATGCTCGTAGTTTAGAAAATGGATATCTTTCTGAGACTAAGTTTAACAAAATAGGCAAACTAATTGACACTCCTCACCAATAAATTGGGGGGATTCTTGGGTCTCTCAGCTATGTACATCCAAGAACACAGTCGCTTCAACGAGCCCAAGTTTAGGGCTGTGCCAAAGCAGCCCCGTCTGAGGGGATATACCCCCCAGACCTCTGGCGCGCTTGGATTGGACTTTACGCATGCCTTTGCGACCTTCAATAGGGCTTTTGTGCCACAGACACACCCTATCCATCTTGTCCAAGACATATATTAGCATACTCTAAAAGGAGGCCAAGGCTCATTTATCCCCAGCATTAAAATGCGGGGCTTTCTGAGCCTGATTTTGGAACATCGAGGGACTTTTTTCGCTTTTCGGCAAAAGAGATAAGTTCTCGAGCATGATCCAGGGAGATATCTCCTCCCCTGTCCCCACCCAGCATTCTGGAGATCTCCTCTGTCCTCTCCTCTTCGGAAAGTCGAACCACTTCGGTCCTGGCTCGACCACTTTTAGTACTCTTTCTGATGGAGAAATGAGCATCGGCAAAACAACCGATCTGCGGCAGATGGGTAATACAGATAACCTGGTGGCTGCGGGACAGTTGGGCCAGCTTTTCTCCCACCAGAAAAGAGACACTGCCCCCTATCCCCACATCGATCTCGTCAAAGATCAGGGTGGGAACATCGTCGGCATCAGCGAGCACAATCTTCATAGCCAGCATAATACGGGAGATTTCTCCTCCGGAGGCCACTTTGGCCAAAGGTTTCAGGGGCTCGCCTACATTGGTGCTGATAAGAAACTCAATTTTGTCCATGCCATGGGGAAGAAGGCTGACCCAAGGGCCGTCCTCCATGAGGAGATCTTCTCCCCTTTCATGAGTTATGGAGACCTGAAAGGAGGCATCGTTGAGATTGAGGTCTTTCAGCTCTCTTATGACTTTCCTTTCAAATTCTTCCTTGATGCTCCTACGGGCCTGAGACAGGGACAGAGCCAAATCTCGAGCCGCTCTCCTCTCTTTATCCAGAGCCCCTTCTATCTCTTCCAGTCGGCTCTGGTAGTTCTCCAGGATCTTAATCTCTCCCTTTATGTTCTCCAGGAAGCTCAGGATATCCTCTATGCTGTCACCATACTTGCGTTTCAGAGCGTGAATCTCGGCCAATCGGCTTTCCACCATCTCCAGTCTGGAGGGATCAAATACGATACCTTCCACATAGCTTCTCAGTTCTCGGGCCACATCCTCCAGTTGATAGCGACAGCCCATAACCGTCTCCAGACAACCGCCAAGTTTTTCATCGATTTGGCTAAGGTCCTCCAGATTCTTAGCCACCTGATCCAGGCCATCCAGGGCGCCAGGGGCCGATTCCTCCCCCTCCTTTAGCCAGGCCAAAGACTGATTGACCAGCAAGAAGAGCTTCTCGTAGTTGTCCAGTATCTTCTTCTCGCTCTTGAGAGAGTCCTCCTCCCCTACTTTGAGATTGGCTCTCTCAATCTCCTCTCTTTCAAACTTCAGTCTCTCCAGGGTCCTATAGCGCTCCTTCTCTCTGGCCAGAAGGTCTTGGAGCTCTCTCTCCAGATCCCGAAATTTCTCATATCTCCGCTGGTATTCTGAGCGAAGCTCCCCAATTTTGTCTCCTCCGAATCGGTCAAAGAGATCCAGATGATTCTTAACCTTAAGAAGAGATTGATGCTCATGCTGTCCGTGCAGGTCTACCAGAATCTCCCCCAGCTCAGCTAACCAGGAGAGAGGCCCTATTCGGCCACCAATAAAGGACCTGCTCCTTCCCGATCTACAGATCTCCCGGCCCAGGGATACCTGGTCCAGCTTTTCCTCAGTGATTTCCTTCTCCTCCATAAGCTGCCTGGCTCGCCCATTGCGGGTCAGATCGAAAACTGCCTCCACGTAGGAGACTTCTTTCCCGGTCTGGATCATGGAGCTGTCTGCTCTTTCTCCCAGAGCCAGATTAAGAGCTTCCACCATAAGGGTCTTACCGGCCCCGGTCTCACCCGATAAAATGATCAGGCCCGGAGGGAGAGTGATGTTTAGCTCTTCACTCAGAGCCAGATTTCTAACCAGAAGCTCTTTTAGCATCTTCCACTTTTTACTCGTCGGCCCAGCGATTCGTCGGCCTTAGTTACTAGTAGCTTTTCTTTGAATATGGTATAAAAGCTCTTCTTGCCAAAGGAAAGGAGGGTGAAGTATCGATCCGATTTTCGGATAGTTATCTCCCCTTCATCTTCCAATTTCCAGACCCTTTTCCCATCCATTTTCACACTGATGGGCTGGTCTTCCTGGTTTACCACCACCTTAAGGACTTCCTGACTGGAAAAGACGATGCTCCTCATAAATAGGGTGTGGGGGCAGACAGGAGTAAGCACTAT
>NZ_BLRZ01000124.1 GCF_013281975.1 Candidatus Hakubella thermalkaliphila
CCCATGCGCCGCGGCGCACCACGTCGCATGAAAATTGGGTTATTTTCAAGGGAGTGATTCGTATGTCAGCAGCAATCCCCAAAGGGATTTTAGGTTATGCCCCGTATAAACTCAAGCAAATTTCTTATTCTAAAGAATCTATAGAGGTTAATGTTGAACTTGAAAGAGATTCCAGGCATAATCACCTCTGTTCTGTTTGTAATCAAAAGGCATCACCAGAGCGAAGGAAGGAGAGGACGGTTAAAGACCTCCTATTTCATGGCTGGAAGACCTTCACTAAAGTTGAATACTATGAGGTCAGGTGCAAACAATGTGGCATCCGTGTTGAGCATATACCTTTTATCCGTCCCTGTGCCCGGGCCACAAAGCGTCTTGAGGAGGCCGTTGCCTGGTTATGTCAGCATCTTCCATTGACTGTTGTAGCCTTGTATTTTTCCCTTAACTGGAAGACCGTTAAAAACATAGACAAGGCCTATCTTGAACACAGATTTGAGGCCCCTGGTTTAGATAATATAACCGTTATTGGTATAGATGAGGTCTCCTATAGAAAGGGCCATAAGTACCTTACCTGTGTTTTTGACCTCAATGACCCCCATCTCATATGGGTAGGCCTAGGAAAGAATAAGGAGACCTTATCCAAGTTTTTTGAACAGTTGGGGAAAGAAAGGGGTAAGCGTATCAAGGCAGTTGCCATAGACATGTCCAAGGCCTACATCGAAGGAGTAAAGGAACCCTGTCCCCATGCCTTAATAGTCCATGACAAGTTCCACCTAGTCCAGGACTTTAACAAGGTTATGGACCGGATAAGGATCGATGAGTTTAAAAAGGCAGATGAAGAGTATAAGGGGTTCTTTAAAAGGACAAAGTGGCTCCTTGTTATGAACCCCCTGAGGTTGAAAGAAGATGGTAAGATGCGTTTAAGCCAGCTTTTGAATATCAATATGCCCCTTAACACAGCTTATACCTTGGGTGAACAATTAAAACAACGCTGGGAGTGTGTAACGGTTGCCCAGTTTAATAAAGCCCTTGATAACTGGTGTGAGATGGCCTATGAGAGCAACCTAAAGCACCTAATGGATTTTGCGGATATGCTTAAGGTTCATAGGTCAGGGCTCTGGAGTTACTGTTTATACCCTATCAACACAGCAATCTTGGAGGCAAATAACAGGAAGGTGGGACTCATAAGACGTAAGGCCTGTGGATTCCATGACCTTAAATACTTTATCCTCAAAATCTTTCAGGCCGATAACCCACTTCCTTTACCTCTACCTGTACCGTAGAAAATGGGAGAAGAACCTAAAAATCTTCCTCTACCAACTTTACCAACAAATTTTCCATCTTTGGCAATGACCTCTCCCCGTAAGATGGTTATCACTGGATAGCCGGTAAGTTCCATCCCTTGATAAGGTGTCCAGTCGCATTTAGAAACAAGGTCTCTCCAATCAACAGTAACTTTCTTTTTCGGATCAAAAATAACAATATCCGCATCACTGCCCATTTCTACTGTTCCTTTCTGCGGATAAAGACCAAAGAGTTTTGCTGGATTTGTAGCCACCAATGATACAAATTTATTCATCGAAATTTTCCTCTTCCTAAAGGCGCTCCACATAGTGGGAATCCGCAGCTCCGCTCCAGGGAGACCATAAGGAATCTTTGTAAAATCCCCCTCCCATGCATCTTTCTGTTTCTTGGTAAAGGCACAACTATCCGTGGCTATTACCTGAATTTCTCCCTTGATTATTCCTTCCCATAACCTCTCCTTATCATGCTTTGTCCTAATTGGGGGGCAGCAGGCATAAAGATGTCCATCTTTTCTTTTATACACCTCATCAGTTAATAAGAGATATTGAGGGCAGGTCTCAGCCCAAACATTTACTCCTCTTTTTTTCCCTTGTTTTATCACTTCTACCCCTTCTCCGGTAGATACATGAACAATATAGAGTAATCCTTTGGTAACTTCCGCCCAGGTAATTGCTCTTTGAATAGCCTCGTATTCTATAAAGCAGGGTCGAGACAGGGCATGGGCCCAGGCTCCTAATGTCTTTGTCTGAGGACGGTATCTCGCAATCAATAATTCAAGTACAAAGGCGTTTTCAGCATGCACCATGATTAGGGCTCCATTTTTCCTCGTCTCTTCAAGCGCCTGAAAAAGCATCCCATCATCAGACATACAACCTTCCTTACGATCCATATGCATCTTAAATGAAGTGATGCCTTCCTCTACCAGAGTATTCATCTCCGTTTTAACATTATCATTCCAGTCAGTGATCCCTGCGTGTAAAGAATAGTCAATACAGACCTTTCCGCTGGCATCAGCCTGTCTATCCTCCACGGCTTTTTTTAACGAACCACCCAACTCTTGATAAGCAAAGTCAATAACTGTGGTCACGCCACCACAGGCAGCTCCAGCAGTAGCAGTATCCCACTCTTCAGAACAGGTATTGCTGACAAATAGATTCAAATGAACATGCACATCAACCCCGCCAGGCATAACGAGCATTCCCTTAGCATCAATAATCTTTACGTCCGGGCAAGCGCATTTTATATTCTTCCCAATTGCTTTTATCTTTCCCTTTTCAATACCTACATCCGCAACAAGCGTCTTTTCTGCGGTTACTACTTTACCATTCTTAATGATTAAGTCCATACTTCACCTTCGGTCATATCTTTTTTCAGCCTCAATACTTCCTCTTTAAAAAGTTCTCCCCGATGCTCAAAACTATTAAACATATCAAAACTGGCACATCCTGGAGACAGCAGTACGATGCCTTGGGGTTTTGCCTCCTCAAAAGATATCCTCACTGCTTCCTGCATACTGCGGGCTTTCTTTATCCGAACAGCTCCGTTTAATTGGGTGCAGATTTTGGAAGCAGCTTCCCCTATTAAAACCACCAGTTTAACTTTATCAGTTAAGACGGGCTTTAACAGAGAGAAATCTCCGCCCTTATCCTTTCCTCCCATTATTATCACTATCCTCTGGGAAGTGGAATTAAGACTCATAACTGCCTTTAATACTGCATCCACATTGGTAGCCTTAGAATCATTGATAAAATCTACCCCAGCAAAATGGGTTACAAATTCTATTCTATGCTTTAAGCCTTGGAAACTCTTCAGTCCTTTTTGGATTAAACCTATCTCTATCCCCTCCAATATAGGAACTAAAGATGCAGCTAAGGCATTTTCTACCATATGCAGCCCAATCAAAGGAAGCTCAGAAGATTTAAAAAAGATTATCTCTTCTTTATCCCTGAACATAAAATTATTCCCTCTAACAAAGACACCGCGATGAACTTCCGAGCTTCGAGAGAACCAGTAGAGCTGGCCATCAGGTAAACCCCGCAAGACCTCTGGTCTCTTGCGGGGTAAGGCAGGAAAATATCTTCGAGTTAATGGATCATCAAAGTTCAAGATAATCTTGTCTTCTGAAGTGATATTCTTAAAGATATTTTTTCTTGTTTCTACATAGGACTTCATTGATGGATACCTGTCGAGATGATCTGCACTTATATTGGTCAGGATAACATAGTCAGGTTTAAATGATTTTGCATGTTCTAACTGGAAACAGGACACCTCTACCACAGCATATTCATCACACCTTATATTTTCTACCTGGCTGACAAAAGGGACACCAATATTACCCAGAAGAAAACTCTTTCTTCCCGCAGTGCTAAAAAGATTATGTACTAAGGTTGCTGTAGTAGATTTTCCGTTTGTTCCTGTTACACAGATGAGTTTTCCCTTAAGAAATCTAAATGCTAACTCAATCTCAGAGACAACTTCTCTGTTGAATTGCTCCAGTTTTTTGAATTCAGGAAATCTAAAACTACTCACCCCGGGACTCATTACAATTAGCTCCGCTTCAGCAATCTTCTCAAAATTAAATGGACCAAAATAAAATCTTACCCCCTTTTCTTTCAAGCCCCTTATGTTTTCAAATACCCGGCTACTTTTTTCATCAAATACGGCAATATTCACCTTCTTTTTCAGAAGAAAATCAACTACTGCTCTCCCGGTTAATCCAAATCCTATTACAGCTACTTTCTTATTCTCTAACTTCATTAGCTTTTTATACTGGCGCCTTCACCAGAGCTGGAAGTGCCGTTTCTATACTGAGAAAGATATCCCTTGACCTTTCTTTGTTTAGGTAGCCATGAGGAGCCCGCTCTAATCCTTTCTTAATTCTATCACTTCGCCGCATTGTTCCTTACCTCCACACAGAAATCTCTCTACCTCTCCTCTACAGAATACACTATTTTGAGCATATATTCACCTGTCGCTCTCCTTAACCTGTCCATGATCGCCCGTCCTGGCCCTCCTTCGGGGACGGGTTCTGCATAGATAGTATCCAATCCAGCTTTGTCCAATCTGTGCAGCCAGGAGAATAAATTCGCTGCCGCCTTCCTTTTTCTTGCATTGTTTGTTATTCACCCAGGTTCAACAGAAAATGGCATCCTGTGAAAAACAATAATACGGTTTACCAGGTA
>NZ_BLRZ01000125.1 GCF_013281975.1 Candidatus Hakubella thermalkaliphila
TGAGCTGGCGCCTTCCCTTCGGGTTGGCACCGGGCGGCTTCTGTGCAGGTGAATATTAGCTATGAGAAAGTGGATGTAATCCAGGTCATCGCATTTGGGTGGGTTCATATTCTCTCCAACCTCCCTTGAAAATAACCCAATTTTCATGCGACGTGGTGCGCCGCGGTGCATGGGCGATTCCTTACCAATAGAACTTGACCTTTTCTTGCAGGTTATATTATAATATACTGGCTAGGGGATTAGGCAGTCAACTGCGTAACTCCTACTATATTAATTTATTTATTCACTTTTATAGCCCAATCAGCACCCTTGTCTTTGCATTTGAACAAAAACCTTACACGACTTCCACTGCTTTCAATTCAGGAATGGCTTTCTTGAGTTCTGTCTCAATGCCGCCTTTCAGTGTCATTATGGACAATATTAGGGATATTAGGGACATGGGGCATGTTCCGCAGGCACCGAGAAGCCTGACCTTCACAATGTTGTCATCTGTTACATCCACAAGCTCCACATCACCGCCGTCCCTGCGAAGGAAGGGCCTTATCCTGTTTATCACTTCTTCAACCTTTGTCCTATTAAGCATTATAGAACCTCCTGATTAAGTTTTTTATCTATTATACAATAATTGAGCCTTTATCTGTTTGTCGAGTATAATTGGGGGAGTTTGGCAACAGGCCCATTTTAGGACATGGCCAGATGATTCAATGGGTCTACGTCAATAAGTCGAATTGCATCACGATTTAATTCGGACCTTTACTGCCAGTGCTACTGAGGTGTATGAGAAAGTGGATTGTCTTCGAAACAAATACGGGTTGATTGGAAGGAGTAGTCTAGTTTCATACCAATTCCTCATGATGGGGCCATCACCCGTGAACCATGAAAATATGGGCTATTTGCTTAGAAAATTTTGAGCTGGTTGTTTTTCTGGAGATTATCATGATTCATCATAGAGTAAAAGGTCATGTTGTTGGTGATAAGTTCAGAGAAATTCTGAATCAGGCAGACCGAGAAAATAGAACCTATTTAGTGGAACATGAGTGTAAGGAAATTTTGGAAGGCATGGGGATATCCACGACAGGCCATCTGGTGGCCAGATCTGAAGACGAAGCCGCTGAAATAAGCAACACGATTAGGTATCCCGTTGTTTTAAAGATCGTCTCGCCGGATGTTGTCCATAAATCGGATGCTGATGGTGTCAAATTAAATCTGAAAAATGAAGAAGAAGTGAGAAGGACTTATCGTGATATTGTCAGTGCATTCAGATATCAGCGCGTCATGGGAGTCTCTGTACAAAAGATGGCCCGACCTGGCATTGAAGCCATTATTGGCGTGACCAGAGATCCCAGCTTTGGGCGTGTTCTCATGTTTGGACTGGGTGGGGTGTTCGTAGAAGTCCTGAAGGATGTCACCTTCAGGATTCTTCCGGTTACCGAGAAAGATGTCACCGATATGATCGAGGAGATAAAGGGTTATCCGTTGCTCAAGGGGTATCGAGGCCATGCTGTGGATATCCCCGCCTTAAAACAGCTCTTATTGAAAATATCCGATCTAGTCACGAAATTCCCGGAGATTAAAGAGCTGGATCTAAATCCTGTATTTCTGTACCCATCTGGAAATATGGTAGTTGATGCGAGAATGTTCATTGGAGAGTTCACGGAAGAAGCCACCGTCAAATCGGATAAAGCACAAAATCTGCACGGCCTGTTCTATCCCGATAGCATTGCGGTTTTTGGTGCCTCCAATTCAGAGGGGAAACTGGGATACAATGTGTTTCGTAATTTGTTATTTCATCAGTTCAAGGGGCGACTCTATCCCATTAACCCCAAAAGCGAATACGTCCAGGGCATCAAGGCATATAAAAGAATCACTGAGGTGGGAGAACCCGTTGATTTGGCCATTGTGGTTGTTCCTGCAGACGCGGTTCCTCAGGTCGTGGAAGATTGTTGCAAAATAGGCGTGAGGTTCATTGTCGTTGAAACGGCGGGGTTTGCCGAGACGGGAGAGGATGGCAAGAAGGTACAGGCGAAAATTAAAAAGATTATTGAGCAAAGCTGTTGCCGGGTGCTTGGCCCGAATTGTTCTGGTGTGATCAACACACACCACAATATGGTTCAATCTATTGGACTCATTGGGGAGCTGGGGAAGGGAAATATTGGATTAATTGCTCAGGCAGGCGTTTATGCGGCTGGCATCCTTACCGGACTACGTCACATCATGGATTTTGGCATTGTTGCAACGATTGGAAATAAGATGGATATTAGCGAGACAGATATCCTCGAATATCTTGGCGAAGATGATCATATCGACGTCATTGCTATGTATATGGAGGATGTCAAGAGCGGGAGAAGATTCATCGACGTCGCCAACAGGGTCACAAAAAAGAAACCGATTATCGTCTTGAAGTCAGGACGGACAGAGGCGGGTAAAAAAGCTGTGTCATCCCATACATCATCCCTGGCCGGTGATGATCAGATCAATAGCGCTGCCTTCAGACAGAGTGGCATCATCCGAGCAAGAAATAATGAACATATGTTTGACCTGACAAAAGCGTTTGCCAAGCAGCCGATTCCGAGGAGTGACGGCGTGCTGGTCATCACTTATTCGGGGTCTCTGGGTGTCGCAGCAACAGACATGCTGCATTTGAATGGGATGAGGCTTGCCGAACTGGAACCCGGCTTAAAGAATCGCCTCCTTGATATTTTGCCGGATTACGTCAAGACCCTCAATCCCGTGGATTATTCATTCAGTATGGATGCGGAGCAGTTGAGAAAGACGATAGAGATCGGGGTGGAAAGTGATGACGTGGGAAGCTTTATCGTGGTTCTTCAGGGAGAGATCCTAGGCTCCTTTATGAATACGCTAAAGAAGATCGATTACAAACATAAGCCCATACTGAGCTGTGTGGCATGCAAGGAGTTCGTGATGGACGATGTCATCAGGATGGAGAAAGCCGGGTTCCCCGTGTATTCAACGGCTGAAACGGCTGCAGAGGTACTTGCCACGATGTACCAGTATGGATTGAGGAGAAGTAGACAGGAACAACGAAAAAATCTTAGCATGTTAACGTGAGCGTTGGGAACGGCTCTGGTGTTGATGGATTTGGTGATGTAGACATCACATCCTGCTTCGAGCTTTCTCCTGGTTACCTTTCATGGCACTGGCTGTAAGGGTAGTGATAATAGGGTAATGATAATGATGTCCTTGGGAGCGGGGTCTTCCCTGGGCTCACTAGTCAAAGTCAGCTTGCCCATGTCCGGAAGCTGGATATGCATTAAAATCGGACCAGGTGCCCGGCTGACAATTTGCAAAGCCGCTTCTGTGATGCAAGGGTGTATACCATTTTGTGTGTCTTCTGCATTATGATAATAATTTCTCATGATGGTCTCATCACCCGTGAACCATGATGAAAATAGGGGCTATTTCTAAGTAACTTCGCCAATAATCATGAGGCTATGGGAATAGTTAAAGCAATTAGAACTATTATCCAAAGCATGGAAAATCGAATCATCATTTGTCCCCCTCTTCGGCAAAGGTCTGCCTATACTACTCCACTAATTAGTTCACACTGAAAAATGACCTGTCGATAGGGTAAAGGCAGAATGCCTGAGAGTAAATTTTGCTCTGATCTAGAGCCTGAAGCTTATTTTTCAGTGCGAACTAACTAGCACTAAGGTGAGATGGGCACCCCTGAAACCTACAGGAGCCAGCTTGATTAACTGCAACAGCCAAGGAGGACAAGGATCAAGGTGAGACTGTTCCGACGCAAAGAGATAGTCCTGGCTCTATTGGGCTCTCTTCTAATTCTGGGAGCGGCATACCTTGTTCTTCTCTCCATTTTTGGGTGATATTAGCCCGGGAAGATGCCCGGAAATCTCCACATTATTCACATTTTTGTTTTTTGAGTCGAAATTTGATATGATAACCGAGGTTCAACAGCAAATTTTAAAAAGACCTGGTCAGAGGCTATTTTGACTTTCAAAATTGTCACTAAACTCTATTTTTACCCTAGTTTTTGGGGCACAAGAACCCGAGAGGGCAAGGGGATATCAAGAGCTGCAAGGACTTGCCGCTGCCGATAAGTGGGCTCACTCACATATCCGTAAGACTCCTGGCCCACTTTCATTACCGCCACCCCCATTTGCTTAAGACTACTCAAGGCCTTTTCAGCGCTTAAGGGCATCTGGGCTCGCTGGAGAGCCTTCTCCATCAGTTTCTCTAACAGATAGGCCAGCACACAGATAAAGACGTGGGCCCGTACCCGATCTTCAGTGCGATGGAAAAAGGGACGCAGATCAAGGACGCTTTTCATGGTTCGAAAGGCTCTTTCCACATCGGCTAGATCCCGATAGGCCTGGATGATCTCC
>NZ_BLRZ01000126.1 GCF_013281975.1 Candidatus Hakubella thermalkaliphila
TTCCCGGAAGGAAGATCTACCTGGGTCTGGATGCCAGCCTGGCCCTGGGCCATCCGGCTGTTCTTATCCTGGGCTTGGTGATGGTTCCCCTCACCCTCCTTTTAGCTCTGGGTCTGGGGGCTTTAGGGGTCAACCGGATGCTTCCCTTTGCTGATCTGGGCCTTACTTCCTTTCTTTATGATCTGGTGTGTGGCTCCTCACCGGGGCAATCTCTTTCGGGCCCTGCTTATCGGCACAGTCATTATGGGCTTAATTCTTATCATTGGCACTGATCTGGCTCCTCTCTTTAGGGAGACCGGAGAGATGGCCGGTCTCACCTTTCCAGAGGGCTATGGGGAGGTCTCCAGCCTGGACGCCGGCTCTCAGGTAGTGCCCTGGCTGCTCGGGCAGGTGGTCAGGCCGTTTTGTGATCACCAACCTACCACAGTCCAATTAAATTAGTCTGAAGTCCTGAGTTCCTCTCGCGGCGCTTTTTTGACGTATATATTGCAAAAGCCCCAGCTGATCATGGATAATTAGATCATCGTGAGACACGACTGACTCTTATTGATTGTTGGGTCATAGGTCAGCAAAGGAGGTATGAGCCGTGAAGTTTATTGTGACGATTGAACGGGATGAAGATGGGATGTTTGTAGCAGAATGTCCGTCTATTCCGGGATGTGTGAGCCAGGGCAAAACCGAACAGGAAGCAGTTGAAAATATCAAAGACGCAATAAAGCAGTGTCTTGAGGTTCGGGCTGAAAGGGGTATGCCTCTTACTGTAAGTATGCGCGAAGTAGAGGTATTGGTTTAATGGCGAAGCTTCCACTTCTAAGCGGACGCAGAGTTGTGAAAGTATTTGAGTCTCTGGGATGGGAGGTGGCGAGGCAACGAGGAAGCCATATTATTCTTGTGAAAGAAGGACATATTGCTACGCTATCTGTTCCTGATCATCGTGAGGTCGCAAGAGGAACCCTAAGGTCGCTCATTACCCGGGCCGATCTAACTGTTGAGGAATTCTTGAGTGCAATGAAGTGTCAAGGTATGAGTATATCCCAGGATTCTTCCGCCAATGCCTTCCAAGTAAATAGGCTCACCTGACTCTACATCAACCCCTATAGCCTGGGCCAGATCGGCCTGGAAGAGAGAGATCCGTGCTCCCGAGTCAAGCAGGGCCCGTGTTAGTACATTGCCGTCTGGTCCATAAAGTCGGATAGGTATTACAGGGTAGCTGTCATTACCTATGCGTAGGTAAGGAAATCTTATCACATACGACTAAGGGGCCTTCGTCTTTGCGAGGTACCTTCATGATCTCTGGATCGGCGTTAGGCCGATCTTTTTTCGCTTGGGCCAGCACCTCTACTGCGCTCTCTGCCCATGCTGCCACGGTCTCATCAATAATGGCTACCCATTTTCCGGCATAAGGCTCCAGATACCGACGATCGAGTGCTTTTTCTAGAAGCTTGTTTTCTACCATGTCCAGTTGTCTCTCCTTGTTACCTTGACAAAACCAAGATTTCTAATTTTTATCATAACATATACTGCACGTGTTAGTACACGATTTTGAAGAGCCAAATTTAAAAATCCACTCGGATCTGGTGTGTGGCTCCTCACCAGGGCAATCTCTTTCGGGCCCTGCTTATCGGAGTAGTCATCATGGGCTTGATCCTTTTCATCGGTACTGACCTGGCCCCTCTCTTTAGGGAGAGCAGGAAGATGGCCGGTCTCTCCTTTCCAGAGGGCTAGGGGGAGGTCTTGAGCCTGGACGCTGGTTCTCAGGTGGTGCCCTGGCTGCTCGGGCAGGTGATCAGGCCGTTTTATGGTTTGGACTAGGACAACTGCATTATGACCTTGCTCCTTGAGAATTTTTACGATACCGGCTGGCAGAAAGTCTCCTCAGAGTGCGTAGTCAAGGCGAGACTTTTCCTCTTCACTATGCGAGAGGAAAGGTAGCAATATCTGGTTTATAGAAGAAGGGGGAGACTACAATCTGATCCTGGAATATCGGGGGATGGACCGCCTTATTGTCCTACGACGGGCCAGCCTGATGGTCATTCCCCTTTACCTCATACTTGTTGCCCTGGATCTCTGGCGGATGAGGAAAAGCAGAAAGTGAGGCATTTGGTTTATTTAAGGAGTTGCACAAGCTAGAGGGATATGTTATCTTGAATGTAGTAAATTCCTACAAAGAATCAGGGAGGTATTATGATGGCCAAAGCACAGACTCACAAGGCCAACATCCAGGATATCGAGATAGTGCGGGTATCGGAAAAAGGACAGATCACGCTGCCTGTGAGTTTCCGTAGATCCAAAGATCTGGGCAAGGGAGATTATTTGGCGGTGCTGGTCCGGGGAGATGAACTGGTTCTGCGTAAGCTCAGTGAGCCCATCTTAGAAGCATGGCAGGAGGCCCGTAAGGCCTATTCTGAGGGCAAGACGGTCTCCTGGAAGGAGAGCAGAGCCCTGAAGGATCTGGACTGATGTGGGACATTCGCTGACGCCCCAGGCTAGATCACGATCTAAAGAGGCTCGATAAACCTGTTAGGCGGAAACTGCGAGATGAGCTCTTTCCTCAGATGGTGGAGAACCCTTATAAAGGGGAGCGCAAAGGTGGAGATCTGATCGGACTGTGGGTCTAGGAAGCCACTTCTTCAGCCGGAGAACTCCGGGTTCTCTAGGAGATTATCCACCAAGACAAGGTAGTTCTAGTTATCGGGATAGGTACTCATGAAGGATTCTATCCTCGGATGAAACGTCGCCTTAGAGGTCCAAAATCGAGATGAATAAGGACTGAGACGGTCGGGAGCTTGATATGAGAGAAAAGGAATTGTTCGAAAAGAACCAAAAACTCTCTACGGAGTTTGATCTCTATCTTTTAGACCACCCGGAGTTGCTTGATAAAATTCCAGAAAATGCCCTTATTGTGTTACTTCCTGAGTTTGACCAGGAGCTAAAAGAAAAGAACCTGGAGATGGCCAGGCTTCACAGAGAGAAGGAACAACCACTAGTCTACGTAAAGGTTGATAAGATGAGAGCTTCGAGATTAGAAGGCCTTCAAGATCCTGGGTGATCTCTTCTTGACGAGTACCTCCATATATGGTATTACTTAAAATCATAGGCAACTTTTCTATAGTTGAACGAAGTTTAAATTAGAACAAAAGGAGATAGTGCTCATGCTTGTAGCCAGGGTGTTACAAAAAGGCCAGATCGTTATTCCCAAGGAAGCAAGAAAAAAGGCCAACCTGGCCCCAGGGGATAGGGTAGAAGTTAGGATAACCGCAGAAGGTATTGTTATTGTACCTTTTAAGAAAAGCTATACGGAAAGTTTTAGAGGGCTGGTGAAGGGGAAACTATCCCTGGAGGAATTGGAGAAACTCTATGCCGAAAAATCTTAAAGACTTTAGAGGGAAAGAGCCCATTTTTATAGACGCCAACATTTTTCTCCATCATGCCTTTGATGTTAATCCCGTCTCCGTGGAGTTTTTGAAGAAGGTAGAGTCTTTTGATCTTAAGGCTTACACATCTGCCCTGGTAATAGAAGAGGTAACTTTTAAACTCATCATGCAGTCTGCCTCTAACTTTCTGGATAAGGTAACATTACAAAATGTTAAAGCCCTTTTGAAGGATACCGAAAGCAGAGAAAAAGTTTTCCGGCCGGTAGAAGAATACAGGGGATATATCAATAGCCTAAAAGACTTTGGGCTGAGGATTCTTGATCTGACCGACAAAGACATGACCGCAGTTGTCCAGAAAGCCAAGACCTACGGACTCCTTACCGCCGATGCCGCCCACCTTGCGGTAATGGAGAGAAAGAGGATAACCCATATGGCATCCAGCGATGGTGATTTTGAAGCGGTGAATAACATAACTTTGTGGTCCCCGGATTGAAAGAGGAAGGGGGTGGGTTAATGGTTCTCGTCAAAATCAATGACCATGCCAGGAGCAACCTCCAGGGATTTGACACCACTCTTTTTGCAGAAGTTGACAAGGGAGATCCCCGAAGATTTGGTGGAAGCCATCTGCTTGCCCAGAGAGGAAATCCCCTCAAGACTGAAAAAGGAGCTGGCCCTTCGGCTCTACGAGAAGGGACTCCTTTCCTTTGGAAGGGCTAGAGAGCTTTCCAAGACTCCTCCTGATACGATACATCATGACTCTTCATAGTGACAATAGGCTACTAAACTGCCTCCCAGGCAGCCCTGATGGCTTAGGATCAGAATCTCACAATAGCTAAAGTGAAGACAGAGAATGGTTCCTTAAAAATATGGGCCAGGTGGGGCAGGCTTGATCTGAGAGTCGAGCTGCCCTACCAGGGCCTGTACTTTATGGCCTATTTAGTTCTATTGTCTTTGCTTTTCTTTTCT
>NZ_BLRZ01000127.1 GCF_013281975.1 Candidatus Hakubella thermalkaliphila
ATTATTTACCGCCTTATCATCCAGAACTCAACTATCAAGAATCTCTTTGGAGGACTATGAGATACGAAGAGACGACCAATGTCTATTTTGAGACCCTATTCGATTTGGAGGTCTCTGTTTTCAAAAGATCACAACGCTGGAAACCACAAAAGATAATATCACTGTGTAAACTTATTTAAGTCGCTTGCTATAAATGGGGCTCCCGCAAGACTCCGGACATCCTTCTTGACATACTGGCAAGAGGAAGCATAAAGATGAAGCTTGTTGTGGCAGGACAATGGCTGAGCCCAAGGTTGCGTAAGGCATTTGAGCAGAATCTGACAAAGCGAGGTTTTCACCGACAGGTCGAGGTTATTGGGCCGGTCAGCCAGAAGAAACTGATCGAATTATACCTCAGGGCCCGGGTGCTAGTGCATCCTTTCCGCGAAGCATTTGGTATGACCGTGCTCGAAGCGGCAGGGTGCGGTTGCCCCTTTCTCGTTGCTGAGGGTTCAGGTGTCTGCGATCTTTTTGAACACGGAAAGGAAGGTTTTTTTGTTGAGGAAAATGATATTGATACTTGGGCGAGAAACGTTGGCAAGCTGGCAGCGGATGAGAGGCTTGCTTGGGCAATGGGGCAGAGCGCTTGGGAAGTTGCTAGGCAACACACTTGGCGTGACCACACACTGCAGCTACTTCAAGTCATCAAAAGGAAAGCCACCAGGGGTGTTAAGGGGTATTGGGGGATCAAATCTTCAACCAGCTCAATGATGAGTAGTTTCCAAGAGCGCAGCATTGTGAAACCGCTACATACTGTGGGAAAGGACTGTCCATATAATGAGACCTATTTGTTTGAGCGAGACTTCCTGCCACAACATCTAACAGTCACAATAGAGAGGCTGCTACGTACCGCAGGGGCCTGGAAAGTTTTGGACGTTGGGTGTGGCAGCGGTCGCCTAATCTACTATTTGCGCGAAAGAGGATATCTTGCTGTAGGCTGTGATATATCATTCCATGCTGCATTGATGTCGCAACAAATAGTGGGGGCAGCAGAGGCTCTACCGTTTCCCAGTGATGAGTTCGATTTTGTCGTGGGCATCTCGCTTATTGAACATTTAACGCCTATCCTCGGTGAAGTCTTCGTAGACGAGGCTTTCCGGATTTTGCGTCCAAGTGGTGGTATATTCTTAGTAACTCCAAATTACATGTCCCCCATGAGAATAATCAAGGGTGCAAAGTGGTATGGATACCAAGACCTCACACACGTGACTTTCTATACGCCGATGACCGTGAGGAAACTCCTCTTGCGAAAGGGCTTTAGGCAAATAAGATTCACATTTCCGAGCCATACCGATTCAACAGCGGATTGGACCTTACCCCAGGTTATAAAGCTGATGCCAAAGACAGTGCAAAAGCTTGTAAATTGTGTTTTAATCTCATCTCCACTAGCTCTGTTGAGAGATAGCTTGTGGGTCTCGGCTTCAAAATGTGAGGTACTAACGTAATTTAGCAAGCAACTATGATCGATCTTCATACCGGGAGGATAAGTGGATTCCCCTCTGGTAAGTATTATTGTAGTTAACTGGAACGGAAAGAGATATCTCAAGAAGTGCTTCGACTCACTCTTTGACCAGACCTACTCTAACATCGAAATTATTATGGTTGACAACGGTTCAACTGACGACTCCGTCCACTTTGTCCGAGACAGCTACCCGCATGTTAAGGTCATTGAAAACGGGGAGAACCGGGGCTACACTGTGGCAAACAACATCGGGGCCGCGGAGGCGTCAGGGAAATATCTATTGTTTCTGAACAACGATACCAGGGTCGACAGCGGTTGCGTGGCTGCTTTGGTAGAAGCGATTGTAAGTGGACAAGGCGTAGGTTGTTGGGCTTGTACCCAGCTTTCTTACGATGGGAGCCCTGAGGTTATCCCTGAGGGAGGGATGGACTTTCTCGGTTATCCGACGAAGAGTCAAAGGACTTTCTATGCTAGTGGTGCTTGTCTATTTATAGATAGACACCTGTTTTTTGACCTCGGTAGTTTCGATGAGGCGATGTTCTCATACGTTGAGGATTGTGATCTATGCTGGAGGGTCAGGCTCAGGGGATACGATGTGGCTTGTGTGTCTGAAGCCCTTGTCTATCACGCGGGCGGTGGAACGTCGGGAAGAGGGGCGACGCAACTCAAGTCCTACGCCGAGTCTGGCAAACAGTTTGTAACGAGTCTAAGACGGCGTTACCTAGCTGAACAAAATACTATAAGGATGCTTTTAAAGAACTATAGTCTGCCTATTCTTGCCCTTGTGCTACCAATCTATCTAGCAGTAAACGCTGCGGAGATAATCTTCTTTTGCCTCACCTCAAACAAGCGTGTTATTAGGGAGGTTTATCTCAAGGCGTATCGGTGGAATCTGGAAAACCTTTCTGAAACGATCAAATTGCGAAAAAAAATCCAAGCTTCAAGAAAAGTCAACGATCTGGAGATATTGAAAAACGTCACTTTTCACGTCGGCAAGCTACGCGCACTTCGAGAAATCGGGGTGCCGAAGTTCGTTGAATAGCTGCGCTTCAATTTGATAGCGTTTGTCGAACGGTATCCTAACCTTTTGGCAAGGGCAACGTGGGCAAGGTAGGTCCGAAGAAGGTTTAAAAGCTAAGAGCCGTCTGGTCTTTTCCATCTTGAAACGGAAAATCGTTCATGTTAGGGGAAAGAGACGGGTAGGTTTGCGAAGTGTGCCAAACATATCGACTACACTTAAAGAGATATAGTACTCATTTTCTAATACTAAAAGCGTTAAGGCCCGGGCGAGCTCTGGACGTTGGGTGCAATAAGGGCTATTTAGGCAGCCTAGGAGGTGCGAGCGAGTGGTGGAGTATTGACTATGACCGGGGAGCTCTCTTGGAGGCAAGCAAGAGCTATAAGCAAGTTTATCTCTGTGACCTTAACGACGCAAAATCGATTCTGAATTTAAGGCTCCCCAGAGATTACTTTGATTATATAATATTTGCCGATGTTCTGGAACATCTTGTAAAGCCAGCTAATGTGGTTAGAAAATTTCTTGCCTCCGTCAAGCAAGATGGGAGGATTATAGTCTCTGTCCCAAATGTTGCTCATTTTAGCGTAGGCTTCAGTCTCCTTTTTGGAGATTTTAGATATAGCGAGAGTGGTATCTTGGACAAAAGTCATCTCCATTTTTGGACAAGGACGTCAGCAAAGAATTTACTTAGTGAGTGCGGTTTGCACATCGAAAGAGAGCTGTTTGGCACAGATCACTTTGGTTGGCTAGTAAACCGGCTTCGTGTTTGTCCAGGTTTGCTAGCCTATAATTTGGTGTTTGTATGTAGACCCCCAACATGGTAAAAAAGAACTTCACTTATCCACTTTTTCTCGTTATACTGGGCGTAATCACTCACTATATCTGGTTTTCTCCTAACGCTCTCTTGACGTCGAGCGACTGGTGGTACTGGCCCACTGAAACTGTACGGGAGCTCTTCTCAATCTCCGGTTGGGGCACTTGGTTACCCTATTTTGATTTTGGCAGGCCGAATAAGCAGGTCTACTTTTTCCCCTTCACGTTTATCTGGGGCCTTATGTCTCACTTGGGTCTAACTTACAGTGCTGCCGCACGCCTAACCTTCTTCATCCCTATTGCTCTTCTCGCACCTTTGTCGAGCTATTTTCTTATCCGGAGATTTCTGCGCAATGATCTTGCGGCCTTTGTAGGTGCGTTGTCATACACTTTTAATACCTATTTCTTAGTTATTCAAACCGCCCACTTACCCATCGCTTTTGCTTACGCTTTAGCTCCCTTCATTTTTCTGGAGTTTGATAAGGTGATCAGCACTCCCAGTTTTAGAAGACCAATTGTTTTTGCCTTAGTTTATAGTCTTGGCTTTATCTACGAGGCAAGAATAATGTACATCGTTTTATGGATGCTTTTCCTCTATTTCACCTACTCCGTAGCTTTTCGGAAGAGCAGTCTGTCTGCGAGAACTGTTAGCCCGAGGCTGGCTGTTTCAAGCCTCTTACTCTTTTTCTTAAACATGTTCTGGCTGTTAGGATCAATTCCTGCTGTAGAAGCCATAAAAGAGACCGTGGAGCGCGGCCTCTTTGGCAATGCTTTTTTTAACACACAAGTCGCTTTCACCCTTTTCCACCCTTTCTGGACAGGAATGGTCCCTGCTGAGTTTGTCGTCCAGCCCATTCCCCCTTATTTCTGGCTTATACCTCTTCTAGCCTTTTCTGCGCTTCTGCTCAAGCGGCCGGAAACACCAAAGGAAATCTACTTCTTTGGTGCTCTTGCTCTGCTAGGGGTACTGCTAACGAAACAAAGCGCTCCT
>NZ_BLRZ01000128.1 GCF_013281975.1 Candidatus Hakubella thermalkaliphila
GCTTCACGACTTTAGGGGGGTTGTGGCGGTGGGGGGGAGTCGGTCGGAAAAGATGCCCCTGGAGACGACCATTCTGGCCTTGAAGTATAAGGATGGTGTTATCATGGCTGGAGACCGCATGGCTACTGAGGGATATCAGGTGTCCCATCGCCATATCGAGAAGATCTACCGAACCGATGACTTTTCGGCCATAGCTATCTCTGGAGCAGCCGGGCCGAGCATAGAGATGGCCAGGCTATTTCAGACGGAGATGGAACATTATGAGAAAGTGGAGGGGGAGGGGCTGAGCCTGGAGGGCAAAGCCAACAAACTGGCCCAGATGATCAGGCAGAATCTTTCTGCTGCTATCCAGGGACTGGTGGTCATTCCCATCTTTGCTGGTTACGAGGAACAGAAGGGGACATTTAGATCTCAAAAGATCATAGAAATTTGACCCCATTGACCCCATATCGCTGAAAGAGTCCCGAGAGACCCCTCTACCGCCTGCTCCAGAACCACCCAGGAGAGAATAGGGGGCAGCATCTCTGAAATGGTCTTGAGGCATCACTTCACTGACCACCTTTCTGGACGTAGTTCCTGACAAACTCCTCCGCATTTTCTTCCAGCAAGTCGTCTATCTCATCCAACAGCTTGTCCAGATCCTTCTTTATTTTTTCCCCTTTTTTGGCCAGCTCAGAAGAGGGAAGAGATCCTCCTCCCCGGGGAATATCTTCTGTCTTGCCAATCTTTTTCCTCTGTGCTCTAGATGAATCTGCCATCTCAGTTCACCTCTTTGCCTTGTTTCTCCTTTCCCTAAGTACACTAACTCTGAAGTGCCTCTAAAAGATCGGCTGCGGTAGGAGAGCTGTCTATTATTCTGCCTACATCGGTCTCCGTTCCCTTGGTCGGCTCCATCATCATGACTTTCTTTAGAGGGCCGTGATCCAGGTCAAAAATCATGCTATCCCAGTTGACCGCAGAGATATTATGGGCATATTTCTGCAAGCATCTACCCCGGAAGTAGGCCCGGGTGTCACAGGGCGGGTTAACCATAGCCTCCTCTATTTCGTCATCGCTGACTATACGCTCCACCTTTTCCTCTTCCTCCAGTAAGTAGTACAGCCCCTTGGAGGGTCGGACATCATGGTACTGCAGGTCGATCAGGCTGATGCGAGGGTCCTCCCAAAAGAGGTGGTGCCGGGCCATGTAGGCCTCAATCAGCTCGCGCTTGATCACCCAGTCAATCTCCTGCTTAAGCTGGCGGGGCTCCTCCTCTAGCTTCTCCAGAACGTAAGCCCACTTGGCCAGGACGTCTTTAACCAGGGGGTCGGGATCCCTTCGGTCCAGGTAGCCTAAGGCCAGCTCCAGGTACTGCCTCTGGATCTCAATGGCTGTGGCCTGGCGGCCGTCCTCCAGGCGCAGCTTGCGCTTTAAGCTGGGGTCATGGGAGATCTCCCTTATGGCCTGCACCGGGCTCCTTAAGCTAAAGTCCTGGTGGATGAAGTTATCCTCGATCATCTCCAGGACCAAAGCGGTGGTGCCTACCTTGAGGTAGGTGGTGTACTCACTCATGTTGGAATCCCCCACAATGACGTGCAGGCGGCGGTATTTCTCGGCATCGGCATGGGGTTCATCGCGGGTGTTGATGATGGGACGCTGAAGCATGGTCTCCAGCCCCACTTCCTTCTCCACAAAGTCAGATCTCTGGGAGATTTGATAACTGACTGGTTCAGCGCCGTTTTCTGCCCCCACCTTTCCAGCCCCGGTGTAGATCTGCCTGGTCACCAAAAAGGGCATCAGGTCTCTGATAATGCTGGGGAAGGGAGTTTTCCGATCCAGGAGGTAGTTCTCATGACAACCATAACTATTGCCCTTGGAGTCGGTATTATTCTTGTAGACGATAATCCTCTCTCCCCGACCCCTTATGATCTCAGCTTTCTGGCGGCTCAGGTCCAGAATACGCTCCCCCGCCTTATCGTAGATAACCAGGTCTCTGGGGTTGGTGCACTCGGGAGAAGAGTATTCGGGGTGGGCATGATCCACGTAATATCTGGCGCCATTGGTCAGAATGCGATTAATAAACTGAGTAGTCTCACCGGGCTGCTCTCTGAGTTTTCGGGGCGGTACTGACTCCCGGGCATCCCGGGTGGGATCCTCTTCCTCATAGTCCCACTTGACTTTACCGGTTTCCAGAACTTGATAGCTGTTAATCAGTAGACTGCACCCGATGATAGGGTCAAAGCCAATCCCGTCCCGGATGGTAATACCGTATTCTGTTTCTATGCCCATAACTTTCACAATGGCCATATCCACCCTGTACTGGTAAAGAACCAACGCCGAGAGGCCAAGAGGTAAAATAGGGAAAAGCTAGAGATATTGCCCGGTAGCAATGGTCTCCGTGCTTCTAAGCTTTTCTTTTGCTTCTTTGAGCAAGGTTTTGACGTAAATTACCTTCTCGCCTTTCCTTCCTGAGATCTTAGTCCAATCATCAGGATTGGTAGTGTTAGGAAGATCTTCGTTCTCCTGGAACTCCTCCCTGACGGCCTGAATCAGGTCCACCAACATGATACCTTTTTCTCCGGTGGATATTAGCCTCTTCAGGGCAAACTTTTTAGCTCTGGAGACGATGTTCTCGATCATGGCCCCGCTGGCAAAGTCTTTGAAATAGAAAATTTCCACCTCACCATTGGCATAGGTCACTTCCAGGAATTTGTTATTGTCGCCTACCCCGTACATCTCCTCCACGGTCTTCTCGATGAGACCCTGAACAACTGCCTGTACATTTCCGCCGCAGGCCTTGAGCTCGCTCTCGTGGATGGGGAGATCGGCAGTTAGATATTTGGAGAAGATGTCCACGGCCCCCTTCTTATCCGGCCGGTCGATCTTTATCTTGACATCCAGTCTTCCCGGCCTGAGGATAGCCGGGTCGATGAGATCCTGCCTGTTGCTGGCCCCAATGACAATGACATTCTTCAAGCTTTCCACCCCATCGATCTCGGACAGAAACTGAGGCACTATGGTGGACTCTACGTCCGAGGATATGCCCGAGCCCCTGGTTCTAAAGAGGGCGTCCATCTCGTCAAAAAAGATGACCACCGGGACGTCCTCTTTGGCCTTCTCTTTGGCCTTCTGAAAAACTTCTCGGATTTTACGCTCCGTCTCACCCACATACTTATTCAGAAGCTCGGGACCCTTAACATTCAGGAAGTAACTTTTGGTATCTTTTCCTGTTTTCTCCCTCATCTTCCTGGCCAGGTTATTAGCCACAGCTTTGGCAATCAGGGTCTTGCCGCATCCTGGAGGCCCATAGAGTAAAACTCCCTTGGGAGCAGTAAGCTTGTGCTCCCGGAAGTACTCCGCATAGAGATAAGGCAGCTCAATAGCATCTCGCATGGCTTCAATCTGGGCATCCAGACCTCCCACATCGGAGTAGTCTATTTCTGGTACCTCCTCCAGAATCAAATCCTCTATCTCTGCTTTGGGCAGCTTTTCCAGGAGATAACCAGATCTGGGATCAAAAAGCAGGTGGTCCCCGATGTTCAACCTGGTATTCCTAAGAGGAGCAGCCAGTTCGGCCACTCTTTCCTCATCAGCCCGGTAGGTGATTATGGCCCGGCCGTCCCCCAGGACATCTTTAAGCTTGACTACTTCGCCCTGGACTTCAAATCCCCGCACCTGGACCACATTCAGTCCCTCATTGAGGATCAACTCCTGGCCTTTAGTCAACTCCTCTACATTTATATCGGAGTGGACATTCACCCTCATTTTCCTACCTGCGGTCAGGATATCTACTGTCCCATCTTCATTATGGCCCAGAAAGACCCCGAATCCACTGGGTGGAGCACAGAGTTTGTCCACCTCCTCTTTTAGAGCCTGAATTTGCTCCCTGGCTTCATAGAGGGCAGTCACCAGCTTCTCGTTCTGGTGATAAGCCCGCACTAACTGCTCGTTGGCCTCCCGCAGCTTGTTCTCCAGATTTCTAAACTCTCGAGGGGCGTCCTCCATGCGCCTCTTGAGCTGCTCATTCCGGCTCTCCAGATATCTTATGAGCTCTTTTAGTTCCTGAACTTCCTTTTCGTACCGGGACAAGCGACGCTCGTAGGTCAATTCGGTCTTATGGAGGTGACCGAAGAGACCGGAAATAGCCTCACCTAACTCTCGGGGGGAACTTGACTTTTTCTTCAGTTCTGTCATGATCCATCTCCTCCTTCTCCCGAAGGAGAGCTGTGGAGGTTCGAGGTCTCCAGACTAAGAATAGAATTCAGGTGCGGTCGT
>NZ_BLRZ01000129.1 GCF_013281975.1 Candidatus Hakubella thermalkaliphila
TTAGAGAGTACACCGAAAAGCTGGCCAATAAAAATGCTGAATACCAGGAGATCAGTAAGAGTTCCGAAGAGTTCTATAACCAATTTTCAGAAGCCCGCACCCAATTTCAATCCGCCATGGAAAAGGTATTGTCTCAGTTAGGGCCATACCTGGATCTGGGCCCCTCCGAAACTGGAGAACCACCTACCAGTTCATAGCAGGCTCACGGACCGAACAAAATTTTTGACAAAAGAGCCTTTTAGGTTATAATTAAAGCTAAATTTTGGTTTTTTTGGAAAACTGGGTATTTTTGGCTAATTGATGGTCTTCTTTATCAGTCAAGGGAGGAAATGTTGATATCCGTAGTGGTTCCAGCTCACAACGAAGAGAAATACATCAGGAACTGTCTGGACTCCTTGCGGAATCAATCTCTAGATAGGAACCAATACGAGATTATCGTAGTAGACAATGCCTCCACGGACAGGACACCCTATATTGCGGAAGGAATGGGGGCGAGGGTGATCTCTCAGCCCCAAAAAGGAGTGGCTATGGCCCGGCAGACCGGTTTTATGGCAGCCAGAGGTGGGATAATGGCCAGCACCGATGCCGACAGCGTGGTTGCCCCGGACTGGTTGGAGGTAATTTCTGATTTCTTTGCCACCAATCCCGAGTTCATCGGCATTACCGGATCCATCCGCCTGTTGGGCGGGACAAAACTGGATCAGATAGTGGCCCGTTACGGATCAAGTGCTTTTCTTAAGGTCAACATCGCTTTGGGTAAAAGCCATTTTGCCGGCGTGAACTTTGCAGTGAGGAAGGAGGCCTTTCTTAAGGTTGGAGGTTTTGACCTGTTCCAGAAATCTGCCGAGGACTTCATCCTTTCCTTGAGGCTTAAGGGGATTGGCAAGATTGCTTTCTGTCCAGAGATGATAACTTACACTTCGGCCCGACGCATTGAAAACAGGGGCAGGATTGAGTTCGTAAAACATACCCTAAATAACTACATCCGGGTAGGCTGGCTGCGCAAGACCGCCCTGGAATTTGAGGACATAAGGTAAAAGATAAGACCACAGAATTGTGATACAAGTAGTTCAAGTCTCCCTCCGACCATAAAGTTAAACTTTCCGTTACTGAGGTGAGGGATTCTGGTCAGGCTTTTTGGAAGTCTCTTCCTGTAAATTCTTCCTGGCCTCAGAAATAACCTCCCGGTAAATCTCCTTAAGAGGTTTCCCTGTCTTTCGGGCGGCTTGGGCACAATCTTCATATTCGGGCGATATGCTGATCACTTTCCCTCCGGCCATTCCCAACTTGACCTTGATCCGGGCATAGGGGAGCTGGACTTCTACGGACTTTCTGGGCAAGGCGTAGCGCTTTACCTCGGTTCTTCTCACACCCAAAGAGGAAGTCTCCCGGAAAATGATCTCCACCATCTCCCTTGCTTTTTCTGGCAGACAAAGGATAGAAAGCTCACTGGCGGCTCGATTTTTCTTCATCTGAACAGGTGTGATCCACACGTCTTTGGCTCCCATCTCCAGGAGGAGCTGAAAAACATAGCCCACTATCTCCGGGTTGAGATCGTCGATGTTGGTGGACAGAAGAACCAGGCTGTCACTTAGTATTTCCCTTTCTTCAACCAGCTCTCCCCAAAGAATTCTCAAAAGATTAGGTATTCTGAGATCTTTTTGACCTGCTCCATAACCTATCTTATCTACTTTCATCAGGGGCAGGTCCCCGTAGCTATCAGTTACCGTCTTGAGTATAGCTGCGCCTGTGGGTGTGGTCAGCTCGACCTCTATCCCCGAACCATAGATGGGCACACCTTTTAATATCTCCACAACAGCCGGAGGTGGAATGGGGATAGTGCCATGTTGAATCTCCACGAACCCCTTCCCCAGAGGCACCGGAGAGCTTATGATTTGGTCAGCTTTGAGCCAGCAAAATCCTGCCGCACTGGCTACTACGTCCACGATGGAATCGATGGCGCCCACTTCGTGAAAACGGATCTGCTCCGTGGGGATTTCGTGGATTTTCGATTCGGCTCGAGCCAGCTCCGAGAAGATATCTACGGACAGCTTTTTAACATCTTGCTCAAGAGAACTAGCCACGATAAGGTCTTTTATGTCGGTAAAACTTCGGAAAACAGGAGTGGAGTCAGTCGGGATGACCTGAAATTGGAGGCAGGAGATGGAGGCCTTGTTCTCTCGGCGAACTTCTATGCGGTAGTCTTCCAGGGGCAGTTTTGCCAGCTCTTCTCGGATCAGAGGCTCGGGCACACCGAGATCCAGTAGAGCAGCTACCATCTTGTCTCCACTAACGCCAGAAAAGCAGTCGATGTACAGAGTTTTCACGTGCGCTCCCTTTTTGAGTTATCTCACCTATAACGTAATTGTCCCCAGCATATTATAGCAAGCTATTCTCTGAATCGTTCATTATCAAGCGTCCGTGTGCAGCACTTGATTATCGCTTGTTGGACATCAAGACTCGGTACAAGGTGGCATCCTGTACTTATTACATAAGAGGCATTGATCACACTTGCTGTAAATATTGGGCTTACAAGTCTGTGAAAATACTACAATTTACTCAACCATTATGCTATTATTTCCGATAATAGGTAATAGGTAGAAGATGTTAGAGGACAAGGAGGTGCTTGGATGCAGGCGTATTGTGTAAAATGCAGGGCCAAGAAGGAGATGGTGAATCCTAAAGAGATCGTTATGAAGAATGGCAAGCCCGCTGTGAGCGGGACCTGTCCCAGTTGCGGAACCAAAATGTTTAAGATAGGGGCCAAGAAATAGGTTTATGAGAACTAATAAGGCCTGACCAAAGGCCTTCAGCTTTAGACTCTTTCAGTGGAGAAGCTTGATTGTCGTCAGGGCAGAGGATTAGGCCTCAGGCAAGAAATCGATAAGTATGTTCTGAGGATGGTGTGCTCTGATAGCTTTCAAACTTCTCTTGTTTTAGCCAGAAGCTTTAACAACGATTTAACAACAATATGGCGATGAGGGGGCCCCCTACGAGGACTTTCTCAAAAAGTCCTTTTTACAAAGTGTCCCAGACTCGTTTTTTGTTATACTAGGTACAGTTGCTAAGTGCAGTCTTAAGGAGTTACAGTCAGGCATACGGTGCCTGCCGGGGTCGAGGCTGGAAAAGCGATTGGCCAGTTAGGTGAATCTGTGATCTATTGCAGATCTGTCGAGCCTTGAGTACAGAGGGAACTATGAGGAGGGAACTATGAGGAGGGAACTATGAGGAGGGAACTATGAGGAGGGAACTATGGCCAAAGCGGTAGCAGAGATAGGTGTCTTCGGCGGTTCGGGTTTTTATTCTTTTCTGGAAAAGGTGGAGGAGATCTCCGTGGAGACACCTTTTGGGAAGCCCAGCGATTCTGTTACTGTAGGAGAGGTCGCCGGAAGAAAGGTGGCTTTTCTGCCCAGACATGGCAGGAATCATCAGTATCCACCCCATGCCATCAACTACCGGGCCAATCTTTACGCTATGAAGGAACTGGGCGTTCAGCGCATCTTTGGTCCTTGTGCTGCTGGAAGTCTTCAGACCCAGGTTAAGCCGGGGGACTTTGTGGTCTGTGATCAGTTAGTGGATAGGACCACAGGCCGGAAAGACACCTTCTACGATGGGCCGGAGACCACCCATATAAGTTTTGCCGAACCCTATTGTCCCTACCTGCGGAAAATAGTTATCGAAACAGCCCAAGAGCTGGCCATCTCAGTTCACGAGAGAGGAACCGTGGTGGTCATTCAAGGTCCCCGCTTCAGCACCAAGGCAGAGAGCAAATGGTTTTCCTCCCGAGGCTGGGAAGTTATCAATATGACCGGCTATCCGGAGGCCACTCTGGCCAGAGAGCTGGAGATATGCTATGTTAACATCTCCCTAATCACCGACTATGATGTAGGATTGGAGGGCCATCCAGAGATAAAGCCGGTTACTCACGAGGAAGTGATCAGGGTCTTCAACGAAAACAATGAGAAGCTAAGAAAGCTTCTTTTTCAGGCCATACCCAAAGTATCTGGGGAAAGAACCTGCATCTGTGCCACTGCTTTGGAAGGGGCCAGATTTTAGATGTAGCAGTTGTTTGGAAGCACTTAAGTCTCCCATGCCGCGATAAGCGGCATCACACACGATGATAACATGAAACCCTCATGCCACA
>NZ_BLRZ01000130.1 GCF_013281975.1 Candidatus Hakubella thermalkaliphila
ACTCCCGGATAATTCTTTCCCAGAACTTCCTCAACAACTGCTGAACCACGACTCCGGTCAATCTTGTATAGCACTATTTGATTGTTAACAAAGCACCACAGCCAGGCATTATCTGAGGCAACCTTCCATCCAGTTTCATCAGCATTAATTGACTTTGACCACCGAGCTTTTTCTTCCAGCATCTTATACAGTGGCTCTGCTTGATGGGCAGTTTTCTTATCAAATCCTACCAGTGCTTGCTGAGTTATCTCCATACCAAATAGATCCTTGAATATCTTGCTGACCTTATCAAAAGGCAGTTTTGCCTGATAACGAAGATATTGGGCAACTGCCATGGCCGCAGGACCAAAATATCCTTTAGGTATATCGGAAGGGACTCTGGCAGATACTATTTTCTTACAGCGTTTACAATATCTATAATGACGCCTGTAACATATCACTCTCGCTTTCCTTATCTCAATTTCTTCTATGGTATGCTCATCAACTTTCTCACACTCACTCAAGTCCCTTGAGCCACAATCACAGCGCTCAGGAAATACATCAATGTATTCATCAACCCGATCAGGTTTTTCCCGAGTTCCTCCCTTGTGACCCTGCGGTGCACCCCTTGGCCGAGATGATGAGAGAGAAGACTCATTATCAACTTGCTTTTCCTTCTTTCTCTTACTAATCACAAACGGTTTCTGATGTAGATCCTGGATTTTACTGCGTAGAGTATTATTTTCTGCCTCCAGTTGCTTTATTTTCTCATCACGCTCCTTAAAAGCTTCTACCGCTATCTCAAATACACGCCGCAATTGTTCATTCTCCAGCTTCACATGTTCCAGCTCCCTCAATACATCCTGAGGAGAGCTTCCCTCAAGATAGGGACATCTCTGGCAAATCAACGACTCAGTAGAATCAGTTATCCCTGTTGTTGTGAACATAACATCTTCCTGAAATCACTATGAAGAGGATACCCAAACACAGCTTTTATTGACCTTGTCTTCTTTTTGCTGGGCGAAAGTTTTCCCCTTCCCGTGGTCTTGCCCAATAAGACCCATTATGTGACCTCCGCAGTTATGTGACCTAAAGAAAAAAAAGGCCTTTATTTACAGTATTTTTCCTATTTGTACGTCACATAAGCAAAATCGATTATCCTGCCTAAAACCCTACCTGCCATAATATAATAAACTCTGCTACAACATGGTTGGATTATTCAAAAACAAGGAGGTCCAACCATGTTCGAAAAGTTATTCAAACTTCCTGCCGTAATCTCCCGTCATCAGAACGTACCATTCGCAGAGGAACGGCGGCGTTACCTCTTGCACTGTGCGCAGCAAGGATATGCACCTACAACCCTGCATGTAATAGCCGATGATCTTTTTTGGGTTGCCCGCAAACTCAGGGGTTATCCAGAACTTAGGGTAACCCCCGAGCAGATTAAAAAAGCCGCCCAAGATTGGTCGGAGCGGGAGCGTTATTCTGGGCATATGCTCAACAAGCGATGGACCAGCGCTCGCTTTGTTCGTGTGGCGAAGAAGTGGCTTCGTTTTTTGGGCCATCTGGTCGAGCCTGGGGATCAAACACCCTTTGCTCATCTCCTCATGGATTTCAGGAGATGGATGGAGGATGAACGGGGTCTATCCTCAACAACGATCCAGCGATGGTCTGGTTATTTGAAGCAGTTTCTATGTTGGTACGGAGCTAAGAAGCTTCCCTTCTCTGCGGTCGGCATCACGGATCTCGACGCATTTCTGACGTCCTGTGGTGCAAAGGGGTGCTCTCGAGTATCGATTAATAATAAGGCCACCGGCCTCAGAGCCTTCTTTCGATACGCTGGCACCAAAGGATGGTGTGGTCCCCTGATAGCGGAAGCCATCAAAGGGCCACGTATCTTCACCCAGGAAAACCTGCCTTCAGGTCCGTCGTGGCACGAGGTCAGACGTCTGCTTGCCAGTATGGAAACAAACCGACCAGAAGATCTACGCGACCGACCTATCATCATGCTCTTTGCTATCTATGGCTTACGTGCAACGGAAGTCGCAAAGATGCGGCTTGAAGATATCGATTGGGAACATGACCTCATCTTGGTGTCACGCCCTAAAAGCAGAGGACGTCAGATCTATCCCCTTTTACCGACCGCAGGTAACGCCATCCTCCGGTATTTACAGGAAGTACGCCCGCGATGTTCATGGCGGGAGGTATTCCTCACTTTTTCGGCTCCTCTGCGGCCGATTTCCCGAACCGGCCTCTATAGTTTGACCCAAAGACGCATGCTGGAGCCTGGCATCTCTACCCCGCACAGGGGACCACACGCGTTGCGTCATGCCTGTGCAGTTCACCTTGTTGAGGAAGGTTTATCACTCAAGGAGATCGGTGATCACCTTGGACATCGCAGCTCTTCTGCCACCCGAATCTACGCCAAAGTCGATTTATCGGGTCTCCGTGAAGTGGCTGCATTTGATCTGGGAGGACTGAAATGAAACTATCTCAACTTGTTAGCGAGTACATTGCGTTCAAGCATGCCTTGGGGGTCCGCTTTCAGACAGAAGCTAGAATCCTTAAGGCTTTCTCTCGAGCCATGGGCGATGTCGAGAGCATAGAAGTTGAACCCAGCGCTGTCCACGCATTTCTTGCTGGAAAAGGCGTAGTGACAGGCTTCTGGTATGAGAAGTTTGGAGTGCTCGCCAGGTTCTATCGCTTCTTGATGATCCGCAACTACGTAGACTCCATCCCGCTGCTCAAAACAATGCCTAAACGTCCGGAGCCTATGAAACCATATATTTATACTCTGGAGGAACTGCGCAGGCTTCTTGCGGCAACGGATAGACTCCAAAGTCCATGGAGTCCTCTTCGGGCCCACACCTTCCATACGCTCATTCTTACGCTCTATAGTACGGGGCTTCGCATCGGTGAGGCACTCTCACTGACATTGGCCGACGTAAATCTTCTGGAAAGCCTGATTATGGTTCGTAGCGGTAAATTCTTCAAAACCCGATTGGTACCGATAGGCCCTCAGCTAACGGAAACACTCCGAAGTTATGTGCAAAGACGGCGAAAGCTGCCTTGCCCTCAAGGGGAGGATTCAGCCTTCTTTGCTACGCGATCTGGAAATGCCTTGACTTATGATCAGGCGCGAAAAGTCTTTCCGATCCTCCGCAAACTGGCTGGGATCTATCGTGAAAAGGAGGCTCGTTATCAGCCCCGTGTGCATGATATTAGGCATACGATGGCGGTGCATAGACTTGTAGCGTGGTACCGCGAAGGCGCTGACGTTCAGCGCCTGCTTCCCCTGTTATCCACCTACTTGGGTCACCTCGACATTGCTGGTACCCAACGCTACCTGAGCTTCATTCCAGAACTCCGGGATGAGGCGTGTCGTCGTTTCGAACACTATGCCTTACGGGAGGTAGAAGATGAAGACTGACAAGCAACGTATTGGCCAATGGATCAGACGCTTCCTTATGGAGCATTTGGTTGGAGAGCGCAACCTTGCCCGCAACACCCAGACGAGCTACCGCGATACATTAGCCCTGATGCTTCCCTTTGCCGCTCAGAGGCTGCGGCAGTCAGTAGATCACCTGGACATCGAACACATCTCAGCAGATCTTGTCCGTGACTTTCTCCAATACATCGAGCAGGAGCGAGATTGCTCGATCGTTACACGCAACCAACGTCTCGCCGCTATCCATGCTTTAGCTCGCTTTATTGGCGAGCGTAGCCCCGAGCAGGTCGCTTGGTGCGCCGAGATACGGAGCATTCCTTTCAAAAAGTCATCAAAGCCCACAATGATCTATCTAGAAAAGCCTGAGATGGACGCCCTCCTTAATGCTCCGGACCGCCGTACTGAACAAGGGAAAAGGGACTATGCTGTGATGCTCTTTCTGTATAACACGGGGGCTCGGGCTGACGAGGCAGCACACGTAACCATCGACGATCTGGACTTGGGCCTCTCTCCATCAGTAAAAATCAACGGGAAAGGGGGTAAGACCCGTCATTGTCCGCTGTGGACGTTGACGGCAAGGATACTGGCCGCCCTTATTGCAGGACGTGCGTCTCACGAAGCAGTCTTCTTAAACCGTCGTCAGTAGGGTCAAGGAATGGCGCCATAGACTTAGGTAGTGCTTATCTGTTTCTCTCC
>NZ_BLRZ01000131.1 GCF_013281975.1 Candidatus Hakubella thermalkaliphila
AGGCAGGGCTACTCGGATCACCAGATCGCCTGGCTATGCGGAGCCACGGAGGTGGAGGTAAGGGAAAAGAGAGGGGAGCTGAGAATCCGCCCCACTTATAAAATGATCGATACCTGCGCCGGAGAGTTCCAATCAGAGACGCCCTATTTCTACTCCACCTACGAGGAGGAGTCCGATGAGGTCCCTTCCCTGACCGGGAGAAAAGCTATCATCCTGGGAGCAGGCCCCAACCGTATCGGTCAGGGGATCGAGTTCGACTATGCCTGTGTTCAGGCCTCCTTTGCCCTGAAGGAACTGGGGTGGGAGACCATTATGGTTAACTGCAATCCGGAGACGGTGAGCACTGACTATGACACCTCGGACAGGCTCTACTTCGAACCCCTCACCTACCAGGATGTCATGAATATCCTGGAGGCAGAGAAACCGGATGGACTGATTATCCAGTTGGGTGGACAGACTCCGCTGAAGCTGGCCCGCAGGTTATCTCAAGCAGGAGCAAAGATACTGGGGACTTCGGCGGAAAAGATCGATCTGGCTGAGGATCGGGAGAGATTCAGGGCGCTCCTGGAGCAGTTACAAATACCCCAGTCTCCCTCTGGCACAGCAGCCAGCCTGGAGGAGGCCGTGAAGGTGGCTGCCCAGGTGGGTTATCCTGTGTTAGTAAGACCCTCCTATGTCCTGGGGGGACAGGCTATGAGGATAGTTTACGACCGGGAATCTCTGGAAAGATATATAAGTTCGGCGGTAGAGGCCTCCGGAGAGCATACCGTGCTCATTGACAAGTTTCTGGAAGGGGCCATTGAAGTAGATGTGGACGCTCTGGCCGACGGGGAAAATGTCTTTATCGGAGGAATCATGGAGCATATTGAGGAAGCCGGCATCCACTCCGGCGACAGCGCCTGTGTCATTCCACCATACTCTTTGGGGGAAGAGATTATCGAGAAAATAAAGAACTACACCTGTCTGCTGGCTAAGGTTCTGGAGGTTGTAGGGCTGGTCAATATTCAGTTTGCGGTGAAGGATGAGATGATATACGTTCTGGAGGCCAACCCCCGGGCCTCCCGTACCGTTCCCTTCGTGAGTAAAGCTACCGGCATACCTCTGGCCAGACTGGCCGCGCAGGTTATGGTGGGGAAGAAATTGAAGGAATTTGGGCTGGAGGGTGTATCCAGAAAAGGATTCTATGCGGTTAAAGAGGCCGTGCTTCCCTTTCGTAACTTTCCGGATACAGATACCGTGCTGGGTCCGGAAATGAGATCCACCGGTGAGGTCATGGGAATCGATGAGAGCTTTGGCCGGGCCTTTGCCAAAGCCCAGTTGGCCGCGGGGGTCAGGCTACCCCACAAGGGCAACATTTTTATCAGTGTCTGCAATCGGGATAAGCGGGCGGTTATCCTGATTGCCAAAAGACTCCAGGAGATGGGATTCAACATTTTTGCTACCAGGGGTACCGGAGACGTACTGCAGGCCAGTGGAGTAGAGTGCGCCAGGGTAGCCAAGATCCGAGAGGGAAGGCCTAATGTTCTGGATATGATTAAGAACGGCGACATAGATCTCATCATCAATACGCCTCGAGGGAGAGGGTCCCGAACCGATGGCTATTACATGAGGACGGCCAGTGTGGTTCACGGCGTACCCTGCATCACCACTATTTCCGGGGCGATGGCCGCTCTTCAGGCCATAGAGGTCCTCCTTTCCTCAGAGCTGGAGGTTAAAGCTTTGCAAGACTGGGTACAATAGCAAGGACGGTGTATTGATTGGTCTCTCAAGCCAGGCTTGTAAGTTCCACCTTAATCAAAAAGAACTGGATGACTGATGAAGTGGTCCGGTTGACTTTCTCTGATCCCCATATCCCAGCGTTGGCAGTGCCGGGACAGTTTGTCTTCCTCAGGCCTTCTCCCTTGAATTACCCCTTGCTGCGGCGACCCTATTCTTTGTTTGATGTGGATGAAGAAAAAGGGGTCTTTGACCTGCTGGTAAAAGTGGTGGGGGTAGGAAGCCGTATCTTAAGCCAGAGGTCGGAGAGGGAAATGGTCGACCTCATTGGGCCTCTGGGGAATGGGTTCTTCCTGAGTGATAACTCAGGTCAGAGAGAACTTCTGACCTGGAGTGACTCTAAGCATCTTATTGTTGCCGGAGGCATGGGCATTGCCCCTATGCATTTTCTGGCCAGGAGGCTGAAGGAGAGGGGAGAGGAAGTGGTAGTTCTTTTTGGAGCCGTATCCAGAAATGAGGTCCTTTGCTCTTCTGAATTTCAGGAACTGGGTGCTCTCTTTGTAGTGAGCACAGAAGATGGATCCCTGGGAAAGATGGGAAAGGTGAGCTCTCTGATACCGGAGTATCTGAGCCGGGACAAAAGGATTCAGATTTATGCTTGTGGTCCCAGGGGCTTGCTTAAAGAGGTAGTGGAACTTTCTCGGAGAGAAGGCCTTCTCTGCCAGGTCTCCCTGGAAGAAAGGATGGCCTGTGGGCTGGGTGCCTGCCGGTCCTGCGTCTGCAAAGTGGGCACTGAAAGCCAGTTTGAATATAAAAGGGTGTGCCGGGATGGACCGGTATTCAGGGCGGAGGAATTGGTGGTAGAGTGAAGCCTGATCCAGAACTTGGACCGGGGTTCCGAGGCACCGGGCAGCCCTTTGATAAAGACTTTTTCAGAGACCCCAGGGAGATGTCCTGACCAAATGCTTGGGGAAAATGGTAGGTAAATCTCCCTTGAGCCAGGAGTTTGAAGTTGGGAAATAACAAAATAAATCTGGAGGTCCATCTAGGAAGATTAATCCTGAAGAATCCAGTCCTGGTGGCCTCCGGGACCTTCAGCTACGAGTACACAGAACTCATAGACATCTCAAAATTGGGAGCGGTAGTCACCAAGGCAGTTACTCTCCGCAGACGCCAAGGCAACCGCCCACCTCGAACCTGGGAGACATCCTGTGGACTTCTCAATTCTATCGGTCTGGAAAACCCAGGGGTAGAACATTTCCTGGAGAAGGGCCTCCCTTGCTGGAGGAGATGGCCCGTCAAGTTGATTGTCAACGTGGCCGGGGAGACAGTGGAAGAATATGCCGAGCTGGCCAGGATTCTGGATGGGGCTGAGGGTGTGGATGCCCTGGAGGCCAACATCTCCTGTCCTAACATCAGGGAAGGAGGGATCTTCTTTGGGGTCAATCCGGAAATGTCCTATCGGGTTATCTCGGCCATGCGATCCCGCACCTCCAAACCCCTTATCGCCAAGTTGACCCCCAACGTGACCGATATTGTCTCTATTGCCAGGGCCTGTGTTGAGGCTGGAGCCGAAATTCTGTCTCTCATCAACACCCTGCGCGGTCTGGCTATAGATCCGGATACTTTCAGGCCCCGCCTGGGGAAGGGATTCGGGGGCCTTTCCGGACCAGCCATCAAGCCCGTGGCTGTGGGCATGATCCACCAGGTCTACCGAGCTCTGGACGTTCCTCTTATCGGCATAGGGGGAATCCTGGATTATCGGGACGCGGTCGAATTTTTCCTGGCCGGGGCCAGGGCTGTGGCCGTGGGTACGGGAAATTTCGTCAACCCCAGGATCCCTTTGGAGATAATTGAAGGCCTCACAAAATTCCTGGAGGAAAAGGGGATGAGGGGGGTCGAAGATCTGGTGGGTAAGGTAAGGTTTGAAGTAGGAGCTACCTGGCCCAGATTCCCACGGACCGAGGGAGAACTAACAATTTGAGGCTTGGGTTATTGTTAATGACATAGCGCGCTTGAGCCTTATGTTATGTTAATTAAAAACTTATAAACTGATAGCCACAATATTAAAATAGGTCTGTTTATGAACCGGCTGCAAACCCATCCCCTGGTAATGCCATTTCAGATAGCCCCCGTTATGGATTTTGGGGTCATACATTTTTTTCTTGACAAGGAGATGATAATATGATATAGTGGAACTAT
>NZ_BLRZ01000132.1 GCF_013281975.1 Candidatus Hakubella thermalkaliphila
AGATTCTGGTGGAAGTTACCAGTTGTTCTGGATATGTAGGAAAAATTGGTAATTAAATTCCAGAATCACTGGTAAGTCTTATCCAGAATCAGTGGTAAGTTTGAGCGGAATTGGTGGTAAGTTTGGACCAGAATACACATGAGTTGCGCAACAGTCGCAGAAAGGAGAGAATCATGGTCAGAAAAGCAATTCTGGTGATTGCCGCTGCAGTGCTTCTTATAGCTGTCGCAGCATGTGCCCCGGCACCACCCGAGGAAATTAAGATTGGGGCTATTATGTCTAAGACGGGAGCCCTGGCTGCCATGGGCGAGTTAATAGGTGACTGCGCTGAACTGGCAGTCAAGGAAATCAACGCCGCCGGGGGGGTTTTGGGAAAGCCAGTGAAATTGCTATTAGAAGATGATGCTACCGACCCGGCCAAATCTCTTGAAGCCTTCAAGAAACTGGTGGAGGTGGATGGAGTTGAGGTGGTAGTTGGTCCCATGATCAGCGGAGCAGTGATGTCCATAGGTCCATATGCAAAAGAGAGAGGAGTTTTATTGGTTTCACCTTCGGCTACCTCACCTGCTATTTCAGAAGAGCCGTGGACTGACTTCGCCTTTCGTACCACCCCCAGTGACACCCTTCAAGGTAAAGCTTTAGCCCAAGTCATCACGGAAAGAGGATTTAAGAAGGTCGCTATCCTGGTAATGGACAACGCTTACGGTGTAGGGATTGAGGTTGTAGCTGAGGAAGAGCTTAAGGACAAGGTAGATATTGTAGCTTCCATAAGGTATGACCCGGCGAAACTGGATTATCTCACTGAGTTGGGAATTATTAAGGATAAGAAGCCTGATGCTGTTCTTCATGTGGGCTATCATGACGATGCAGCGGTGGTGTATCGACAGGCCTTAGAGCTGGGGCTGGACGCTATCCAGTGGATTGCCGCTGAGGGTGTCTATGGGTTTGACTTCAAGATATCAGAGGATGCTTCTGAGTTTATGAGAAAAGCAGTCATCGGCACTGGCCTCACCGCGGTAGGTCCGGCTCAGGACGAATTCCGCGCTGCTTATAAGAAGGAATTTGGAGTTGACCCTGGGCTTTTGTGCGATACCGCTTATGATGCCGTTAAGCTACTTGCCCTGGCCATAGAAAAAGCCGGGGTCTACGACGGAGCTAAAATCAGGGATGCTCTGTGGGAGGTAGGCAAGGAGTATGCGGGCGTCAGCGGCACCATAACTTTCAATGAAAAAGGCGACCGGGTTTCGGGCACTTATGAAGTCTGGAAAGTGGACCTGGTTGAAGGCGAGTATAGCTGGGAGAGAATAGGTCTCATTTCCCTATAACTCAACCATATTGGCAATCAAGTCCTAAGAGGGGAAGACGGTACAGAAGAACTTGTCTTCCCCGCTCTAATTTATCCAAGCCATGCTCAGTCTGCCTACTGTGAGCATCACTCCGTCCGTTTCTACCATAAACCTTCATAAATCTTCTTCCGTCTGTGCTCTCTTCAAAAAAGAAATTGCAGATTTTCTTTTCTTCGCCCATCTCTAATCTCCCATCTGCTATTTGAATCTCAGACTCTAAGCCGTAAATATTTCATCCCTATTATCAGGGAGTCAAAAGCAGCCACCTGGAGTACTTTCTTTTAGTTCACCCGGCCAGACCTTCCAGGGCAACAGGCCGATGGGTTCAAGGAGGTTTTGTCGAATCTCCCTGGTATCGAACCTATGTTTGCTATTTTGATGTTGGTGTGTTACTATGTACCTGACTGGACAGTAAGAAAGGAATCGCCCCTGCGCCGCGGCGCACCACGTCGCCTGAAAATTGGGTTATTTTCAAGGGAGGAATCGTGGAAGGAAAGAAGTTAACCGGGAGGCAAAGGGAGGTTTTAGAATTCATTGAACAGTTGGTAGCCCAAAGGGGCTACCCGCCCTCGGTGAGAGAAATAGGCGAGCACATAGGTCTGCGCTCCAGCGCCACGGCGCACAGCCATCTTAATTCTTTGGAACAAAGGGGCTACATAAGAAGAGACCCAACCAGGCCCAGAGCTATCGAGATTCTTCTACCCATAGGTGAGGGGAGAAGTGCCCAGAGAGACAACAGGGTAAAGTTCTCCCCCATCGTGGGAAGAGTTACTGCTGGTCCCCTCACCTACGCTGAGCAGGACATCCAGGAGTATCTTCCCCTTCCGGCGGAGCTGGTGAAAGACCAGGAGACTTTCGTCCTACGGGTCAAGGGCGACAGTATGATTAAGGCAGGCATTTTGGATGGCGACTTCCTGGTAGTAAGAAGACAGAATTTTGCCCAAGATGGAGATATTGTAGTGGCTCTGGTGGATGACGAAGCCACAGTAAAGAGGCTCTATCGGGAAACACATCGCATCCGCCTTCAGCCTGAAAATGACAATATGGAGCCCCTCTTTCTCCGTGATGTAAGTATCTTGGGAGTAGCTATTGCCCTTCACCGGAGGCTTTAGAAGAGGAGTTTTCTTCACAGACGGTACAACTGGAAACCAGGTAGGGTTGGCCCCTAACCCTACAGCGATACTTAAGAATCTTGGTTCAATATGTAGGGCAATTTCTTTAATTGAGCCACAACATATTGTAGGTATTCAGGTAAATGACGTTGTAGGGCTAATTTACATCTTTAGATTGGAGTAAGTTTCGGAGAACGGCCAGGTGGAGTATTTTTGGAAAGAACCCGCTATTGGCTCAGGGACCTCAGCCAGCACGTCTATCCCTTCTGGTCCATAGACCTCTTTAACTACATATCCCTTATCATGTAAAGTAGCCAAAACGTCTCCCTCCCCAAAAGGTATCCTTAGCCGAAGGAAGACCCGTTCCTCTTCCAGCACTTTTTCGATCATGGTGGTCAGGTTATCAATACCGGTTCCCTCTTGGGCTGAAATAAAGACAGCTTCCGGGTACTTTTCCTTCAGCCGGGCCAGGGCCACTCTATCCAGTAGGTCAATTTTATTGAATACCAGGACGGTTTTTTTGTTGATGGCCCCTATCTCTGTCAATACTTCTTCTACCGCTCGGAGGTAATTTCCCAGATCTGCGTTAGTGGCATCAACTATATGGAGAAGAAGATCTGACTCTTTGATTTCTTCCAGGGTTGATTTGAAAGAAGCGATAAGTTGATGGGGAAGTTTGTTAATAAATCCTACCGTATCTGAGAAAAGTACTGTTCCCTTCTGGCCTCTATTAAGCCTCTTGACAGAAGAATCCAGGGTGGAGAAAAGCTTATCTTCCACTCTAGCCCGGGCACCGGTCAGCCTGTTCAGGAGTGTGGATTTACCGGCATTGGTATAGCCCACGATAGAAACCACAGGAACTCTGCTTTTCTTTCTTTTCTTTCGCTGGATGGACCGGTTTACCCCCAACTGTTCCAGTCGGTCAGAGAGAGTCTTGATCCTCTTTCGGATACGTCTTCGGTCTACTTCCAGCTTGGTCTCGCCGGGACCCCTGGTGCCGATGCCTCCACCTAAGCGAGACATCTCTGTTCCTCTTCCTTTAAGTCTGGGCAAGAGATAGGTTAATTGGGCCATCTCTACCTGTAGCTTACCTTCATGGCTGTGAGCATGCTGGGCAAATATGTCCAGAATCAAAGCTGTCCGATCCAGAACTTTGATACCCAGCTCTTTTTGCAGATTATGTTGCTGAGTGGCGGAGAGTTCCTCATCGAAAATAACCAGATTTACGCCCCCAGACGTTATAGTGGCCTTGATTTCCTCCACCTTTCCTTTACCGATGAAGAATTTGGGGTCAGGAGAAGATTTAGGCTGTATAATTTTATCCACTACCATAGCGCCGGCGGTGGAGGAGA
>NZ_BLRZ01000133.1 GCF_013281975.1 Candidatus Hakubella thermalkaliphila
TTCACCCCCATAGGTCTTCTCCCAGAGAACCTTACCTGTAGGGTCCAGCTTCAGGATATAGAAGTCAGAATCTCCTGCCCCGAAAGACTCTGTATATCCAGCTACGATGTAGCCACCATCCTTGGTTTGTTGGATGGAGAAGGCCCTATCTAAATCTTTACCCCCGTAAGTTTTCTGCCAGAGCAGAAGTACTTCAATATTAATACTTTGCTTAGCTCTACCCCCTCTACCATCAGAGACCGAGACAGTAAGGGCATAGGTGCCAGCAGTCTTGGGAGCAGTGTAGGTTACGGTAGAACCTTCCCCTGAGATTGTGCCAGCCTCAGCCTGCCAGGTGTAGGTTAAGGTATCACCATCTTCATCGGTAGCAGAAGAGGTTAGGGAAACTATCTCATTTATCGCTACCACTGAGGGTGCCTCTAAACTTACAATCACTGGTGCCTTGTTTCTGGTAAGGAAGAGATAAACTCCTACTGAAGCTATTAGTAGGATAATTACTCCCACCAAGATACCTTTTACTGGGGTATTTTTAAACCTTCTCTCTCCTACTGATACTTGGGGTTCAATACTCACCTGGGTTCCACACTTAGGGCAGAACCTTAAACCACTACTAATCTCACCACCACACTTTGAACAATATGGCATCTTTTAAACCTCCCTTCTTTTCTTTCAGGCTCTTACTCTGAAAACCTCACTCACACTTTTTGTTCTCCTAATTATCTCTTCTACACAGTATCAAATAACACCTTCTCTATAATGATAAACCTCCCCCTTTTGCCAGTGAGACGATAAAAACAACAATACACCCTCTCCACAGGATAGGAGATTTATAAAGCTTTTACAAAAAGCTATAGTTTACTGCTAAGTGTACTCCAAAGCTATCGGCGTTTTATCCAGACGGAACCGTCATCAGCAATTATCCTGTTACCTTCTATTGTTCCACTACTCGTAGGGAAACCAGGAACTATGAAAGTTAACCTGTTACCCTCCCTTTCCCACCTTCCATCAATTCTCATTCCCCACATTGTTAGAGAAAAGGTACCATCTCGTTTGATTTCTGTAAAATATGCTGGAAAATTCTCCATCTCATATGTTCCGTATATACCTAAGCCCCGAGGCAGAATAACAAGGACTACCAATAGAATTAAAATGAGAGCTACGGCACCGAGTATAAGAGGTTTGCTAATCACTCTTCGTGTTGGTTCTGCTCTAACTTGAAAGTCAAGTTTAGTAGCGCAATTAGAGCAGAACTTCGCCCCTACTTCATTTTCCGTTCCACAATTTGGACAGTATGACATTTTTCATCCTCCTTTAAATTTTATTAACCAGTAGTTGGTATTGGCTGTTTATCTTCGCTTCCAAATACCACCTAAACCCATTATTTGGTCGTCTTTTATTATTGCTGGGGCACCTATGGCGAAGGGAAGGAGAAGCTCATCACTGGGGGACACCTCAAAATTTATCTGATCATCTTCAATAATCTCCCATGTTCCATTAATCTTTACACCCAATACATACAAATTCATTATAAAGGTGTGGTCTCTTTTGAGTTCCAAATGTGAAGAGGGAAATACTAAGGATCGGTAAGACCCGTAGATATCGTTACCCTTAGGGGAAGTAAGAAGAACAATTGCCACAATTACAATGAGAAGAGCTGTTGCTCCTATAACTATGGCTTTTACAGGAAGACCTTTAGTTCCTTCAACTACTGATTCGAGTTTGGTTCCACAAGCTAAGCAAAACCTGGAACTTGGGTTGTTCTCCTGTCCACAGTTAGGGCAGTAAGGCATGTTTAATCCCCTCCCTCTTCTCCTTTCAGTTTATAGCCACAGGAAGTGCAAAATGATGCATCTACCTTAACAAGTGCACCGCATTTACCGCATTTAGGGGGAGCCTGGGTAACAGTAGCTATAGGAAGCTCCTTACCACAGTTACCACAGAACTGGAAGGGGCTGACCTGAGAATTACAGTGGGGACAGGTGACGGTCTTGGTAGCGGTTGGTGCTGGTCTCTGTGAGGTGAAGAGTTCAGTTACAGCACTTGATCTGGTAATGAGCATGGTGATTATATTGTAAAGCGGGTAGGCAGCTGCAAGTAGTAAGACTACAGGGTATAACCAAGGCAGGTCAGCTCGATAAAGCCAAGGCATGAATATGGTATCAAAGCCCGTGTAGATAATGACTATGGTGATTAGGTAAGCTAAGTTTGTGATCAAGGTGGATATCTCCGGGAAAGAAGGCACGATGTCTATCATCAGGTACGAGATATCCTTAACGAAGGAGATAATGATAAAAGTGATAATGATTAATATGATTGAAGCGGCTAAATCTGCTACGGTAAGATGCTCAATTAGCCTCGCATCCATACCTGGCAACCTGATAACAACAGCCCTTATGATGGCTAAAACTATCACAGAAATAACAAGACCTACTACTTTTTGAATTAAACGAGACAACTCACTTCTTGATGTGTTCATCACAACAAGATACCTCCCTTTTTAAAGATTTAATATTACAGAAAGTTGACTTTTTAATCTTTTCTCCCTTGGCCATGGCGTTCCGTAGGCCCTTGCGAGTTTTATCATTCCTTTCTCCTATGATTATTGCCCTCTTTTAGCTTTTTCCATTTCTTCCTTCTCCCTCTCTTTTATATTTATAACAACCATAAAAGACTATCAACCCTCCAATAACAACCATCCCTAACCCCAAGAAACCATAGAAGGTGTAAGACCTCTAGTATCCTTAATTCACCGCCATATGAGCAGGATAAGGGCAAAATGCCTTTCTATCCCGCTCCGATTAAATCTACTCCTGGGCCACCCGCAGGACGGGCAGAACTTGGAGCCAGGCTTCAATTCCGAACTACAGGAGACACAGGCGAGTGCAGGGGCAAAAGCCTCATCCACCGCTGCTTCTGATTCGGGTAGAGACAAAACTACCACTGTAAAAGATCTTCCGGAACCACGTACCATTTGCCGTTTCGTTTGACCACCGGAATGGGAGCTGTATTTACCTCCGTTTCATCCCGGTATTTGAATTTCATGGTCACCTCTACCTCGGCCCTACCGTTGAAGATTCTTTCTTTTCCGACAATAAACTCCAGCGACATGGCATCCTCGGCTGGCCAGTACTCTTCGGCCATTTCCGAGATGAGTTCTTCCAGTTCCATATCGCGTTCCTCCAGGAGCTCCTTCACAAAGGCGGGGTCCATTAACCGGACTATCCGGGCTGCATCGCCCTGTTCCGCGGCTTCTACAAAAGCCTTCACTACCGCCCGGGGCGAGGAATGCGGCCCTCTCCAGCCCGTAACCATAATGACTAAAACAAGCAGTACCGCTAGAACACCACCTAACACCGCCAGGGATTTCACCAGGTGGGGAGAAACCCCCATCTTTCCTCTGGCAACCGCTCCAACCGGGGTGCCGCACCCGTTGCAGAAACGATCTCTCGGCTCCACTTTCTGACCGCAGTGGAAACAAAACATGTCTTAACACCTCCTTTTCATTATCCTATTGGCGCACAACCTACGACCGGCTCCACACATGCGGTAAGGCCAAGCGCCCTTCCGGCAGCCCTGTTTGAATCCGAAACAGCAACGCCACGGGTTCCAGCGACATTTTGAGAAGTTGTCTAAAGAGGGTGTCCAAAAACTAAGGGCATTTTGCCCAAGGTGGGGAATTACTCCTACATGAGATCTGATTTTGAGGTCAATGTGGGAAGTTTTATGCGAAATTAGCTCCTTTTTAGGGGCGAAGTGGGAGATGAGTTTTTGAAATTGGAGTTTTTAGACAGCCTCTAAA
>NZ_BLRZ01000134.1 GCF_013281975.1 Candidatus Hakubella thermalkaliphila
ATAGTCTACGGCTTTAAGGTCATAGTGATACAAGAGCTAAGATCAAAGATAATTGTGGCGGCCCAGGTAGTCCAAATCCAGGAGCATGAGTCAAAATACACCCTGTCCTTGTTGGCTCAGGCCCAGAAAAACTTGGGCTCAAGGAAAATAGCTCTGCTCTTAATTGATAATGCCTTCATGGATGGAGTGACCCTGTGGGAGATAAAACATAACCTTAAAATAGACTTCATCACTCGGGTAAGGACCAATATGGATGTGGCTACTGATGCCAGGAGCTTCCGGGATCAGCCTCCCTCCCCGTGGGTGAAGAAGGCCGAAAGAGAAAAGGACGGCCTAGCGGTAGTGGGGATAGCTGGGCTGACCACCTACGGCCAATATGGGGAGGAAGAGCATAAGAAAAAAAGATACCAAAAAGACTTTCAGGCTAATCCCATCAACTGCGTTATGGTCACCTGCTGGAAGGGAAAGGAATATCCTTTAGGCAAGGAGAAGGTCTTTATCACCAGCCTCCCCATAGAGGATCCCTTAGAGATCATAGACGGCTATAACTTAAGAAGCCTCATTGAAAACAAAGGTTTTAGGGAACTGAAGCAGGGCTGGATGATTGGCCATTTTCCCATGAAGACCGAGGCAGCCGCTCGCTCCCACACCCTTTTAACCCTTACCATGTATTCTCTTAATGCCTGCTTTCAGACCCAGGGGGGAAAGGGGCTGGCCCAAAAGGGCATCAGAAGGCTAAGAACCGAAGATATGAGCACCATCCACAAGCTAATTGTATTTGCCGGAGACTATTTTGGCATCTTTGATGTAGAAGAATATGCCTTAATTGTCCGGGCTCCTCCCCAGTATTTTGTGCGCATCAACCCTCAGGAGGTCCAAAGACGTTTAGGGCTCAAGGACTAATAGTTTCTTTTGGCCCAATGAATGAGTCGCTTTAGAATTTCCAAGCAGTCCGCCCCAACTTGAGAAAACTCTGTCCCTTGACCCCTTCCTTCCCCAATTTAGCTCCCCTCCCCCTTTGGAAAGAGCAAAACTCAAATGTCCCCTGCTTCAACACCCCAAGTTTCCCGTTCTCCGGTCCCTTATGGTGAAATTTCAGGTATACCATAGCATGGCCTGGAACGCAAGCATTTTTTTGGTATAATAGGGTTGTGAATAATATGGAGATAGAAAACCTCTCTCTGGAAGAGTTGGTTGAACTTCACAGGAAGATTTGTAAACGTATCGGAGAGTTAGGGAGAGCCAAGGTTTCTGAGAAGTTGCAAGATTTCCAGATAGGGGATGAAATTAGTTTTAAACATGAAGGCAATATAATTACCGGGACAGTAATCAGGGTTAACCGGAAAAGCCTGAGTGTTAGGACCAGGGAAGGTTGTTGGTATGTGGATCCGAGATGTGCTACAAAAATCTCGCTTGCTCTCAAAAGGGGAATGATGGCATAACTGCAAAAACCAGATTTGAGTCGATTTGCCGCCAGATTTAGATTCGGAGGATGGGCCAAAGGCGGAAAGTGGGCCCTTTTTGCAGGAACGCCAATGATGCTAATATATAAATCGCAAGGGTTGAGCAGTACTACAAAAAATCCGAAAATTCTTTACTTCTGGTAGCTTAATGGTTACTAAAGAAAGATAAAGAGCTTCAAGTTCTTTTCTGGTTGGCTCTGGAATCTGACCAGATTCCACCAGTCTCTGATAAGGAGTTTTAGGGACATCGTACTTTCTATGCACCTTCCCCTTCTCTCGGATTTTCTCTTTTAGTTTCATTACTGGCTGAAAGAAATTTTTGTAGAGTCTCAACTCGTTTCGGTAAAGATCATTGATGATCTCAAGCTCTTTTTCTGTATCATACCTTAAATGTCCGAGGAAAGCTCTAATGTGAGTGGAGTTTTTCTCGTCCACAAAACTGTTGTCATTCTTCTTGTAGGGCCTGGATCTAGAGAAGGTAATCCCTTCACTCTCCGCATACCTTAGCAGGTGCCAGTTAACCAAGGCACTATCATTATCGGGGTGCATCTCTAACCAACGGAAGGGAGTTCTTTTCCTTATGTTGGTCAAGGCCTCAAAGGTTCTGCCCTGGGCTCTACCCATTATTCCTTCTCCCTCCCACCAACTGCTAGCAATATCGACTGTGCTTAGGCTATGGATAAACTCGCCCCTAGCCGAGGACCCGCAGTGCTCCACCAAATCTATGTCCACCTGTCCCACTAAAGACCTATCCCAATCACCAGCCCTAACTGGTATTTTCTGATAGAGGAGGGGATTGTTCCTGGGACGATATTTTCTTTTCCGATGGAGGACCTCCTTTTGGTGTTTTAGCTTTCGATCAATGGTTCTGGGACTGATTCTCTTTAGCTTCTCGGCCACCTCATCAGAACAATTTAGCTCTCCCAACTCTCTTAGTCTCTCTACCTGGGTTTTTAATAAAGGTTCCAATCTTTGACCACAAGGATAGTCAAAGATTTCCCAGACTTTAGCTAAAGCAGCTTTCACATACCCATCATAGACTACTTTCCTTTTCTTTCTCTGTTCTTTCTTTTTATCTAAATTACTCAAGGGTTTAAGTTTCCGGATAAGGTATTTTCTATCCAGGCTAGTTCTTTTTTCAGCCTCATCTAAAAGCCTGGCTTTTTCTTTCTTGGACTTAGTTTTTAAATATTCTTCCCTCACTTCCTTAAGGTATTGGTTTCTGGAATACATATCCATCCTTTCCTCCTTGGTCCTGGCTGACTATCCGTCTCTTTGGCCAAGGAGAGCTTAACTAATTTGGGTTACATTTTATATGACTCAACCAATACCTCTTTGGTTACATTATAGATGACTTAACGCAAAGACCTTGATTTGTCAAAGCTTGTGTCCTATGCTGAGAAGTTCGGCGAAAAGGCCCTTGCCCAGAGGCTTGGATTTCTTTTGGAGTTTCTTGAGGTAGCTGATGAAAACATCCTTAAAAGATTAGCTCAGCTGACTGGTAAAGCTTACGTCAAACTCGACCTGATGGGTGGCGAAGAAGGCAAGTACCTGGCCAAGTGGCGGCTAAAGGTTAATCTGTCCAAAGAGGCTTTAACTGAATGGCAGAGGTATTAGAATGATTAGCCATCAACTATTAAGCAGATATGCCAGGGGAAGTGGTGTTGGTCTGGGTGTTTTTGAGAAAGACTATATTCTTTCTTGTGTCCTTTCCAGCCTACCTGCCACCAGTCATGTTGGCGAAAACTTTGTTTTCAAAGGCGGCACGGCCCTGCGCAAAGTCTATTTTTCTGATTGGCGCTATTCAGAAGACTTGGACTTTAGTGTTTTGCCCGACTTTGATAGCAGCCGCCTGAAAGAGCTGGTTGAACTTTGGCTTTCCAATGCTTCCAAAGAACATGAATTTCAAATCAGACTTCGGGACTATCATAAAACCAACGGCTCAGCGAGAATGAGGGCTCAATTTGTTGGCCCTTTAGGATATCCTAATCAAATTCTTCTTGACGTTACTTTGGATGAGCCAATTATTTTGGGACCAAAGTGTCGCTCCTTGTTAAAAACCTTTCCTGAAAGTCCCGACGCCCAAATCTCCGTTTATCACCTTGAGCGCCCCAGAAGGGAGGGCTTTCTGTCCGTAGCTCAGGCCAGTTTTACCGAGGAGCTTGCGGTTGTTATGAGAGTGATCTTTCAGGCTGAAGTCCTATGAAGCTACCTCAAAAAGTGTATCGGGTAAGCTGTCCACGCATCGTTTCAATTCTCTCTCATCACTTGGCGGTTGCCTTAGTTGCATCCTGACCA
>NZ_BLRZ01000135.1 GCF_013281975.1 Candidatus Hakubella thermalkaliphila
CTGGACACGGAACCGGGGGTAGATAAGCGCTCGGCCCAGGATATGGTCGCCGAAATCGGGGTAGAGATGGGTCAGTTTCCGTCCCATAAACATCTCTGTTCCTGGGCGGGTATTAGTCCTGGGAACAACGAAAGTGGGGGCAAGCGCCGCAGTGGGCGAACCACCAAAGGCAACAAATGGCTGAAGGCGATCCTGGTGGAATGTGGGCATGCTGCCGGACGGACTAAGAACACCTATCTGGGATCACAATATGCTCGTCTTGCCAGCCGCAAAGGGAGGAAGCGAGCAGCAGTCGCGGTGGGCCACAGCATTCTGGAAGGTGCCTATTTCATCATCCGAGACAAAGTGCCTCACCGCGAGTTGGGCGTCAACTACCTTAACGAAATCAACAAAAAGCATATCATCCGCCACCATGTCCGTCGGCTCGAAAGCCTGGGACTCAAAGTCGATATTCAAGGACTCCCGCTGGTAGCATAATGACCACTACGGGGGGTTATTTTCAAGGGAGGTAGCCAAAGTGAAGATAGCTGTTCTATATAGAGGCTGTCTAAAAACTCCAATTTCAAAAACTCATCTCCCACTTCGCCCCTAAAAAGGAGCTAATTTCGCATAAAACTTCCCACATTGACCTCAAAATCAGATCTCATGTAGGAGTAATTCCCCACCTTGGGCAAAATGCCCTTAGTTTTTGGACACCCTCTATAGTGGAGCTTTCGGCCTAAAGGTTCTCAGTCACTTGCGCGATGTGGAAAAGTTTTGCACCGGCTGTACCGACTGCACTGAATGTCGTCGTCAGTACGATTTGAACTATTCCCGGGATATCGCCATTGTTTGGGAACAGCCTGACAACCTGCCTGTCATGTTGGAGGAAGACCCGCTTCAGTACCTGCCGCCTGTTGCTCAATTCAAGGGTGTGCAAACTGTGTTAGCGATTAACTTGCATCAGGACATCCTTCTTTCCCTGCCGGAGTTTTGTATCCAGGCAGGGGTGAAGGCGTTGGTTGTTCCGCTGGAGGATCCGCTCTGGCTGCAGGGCGGTGCCCGCAGGCAGGTGGAACAGAAAGCTAAGGGGACAGACTTGGAAATCGTTTTCCCTAAACCTTTTTGTGCTTTGCGGGAGAACGAGCTTCACCCGGAAGTTAACAAGTTTATTCGCCATTTTCGCATAGGTTTTCCCTTGTTTAGTATCAGAAAAATGGACGGAGTGATCCAAGAAGCCAGAGTTGTGCAAAGTTCCCCCTGCGGAGCAGCCTACTTTGTGGCACGCAACTTGGCGGGTGTGCTTGATGATGAAAAGCTGCATGAAATAGTTGGTAATAGGTGGCACAATTATCCCTGCACCGGCAGCATGAAAATGGACAGGGAGCTAAAAGATACCGTCCTGCATTTTGCCGGCGAGTTGCACCGTGAAGGAGTGGACATGGCTACCAGTATTGCAGAAGATCGGCGCAGAAGCGCGGATCCTGCCGTTACAGCTATGCTTGCCACTGTTATGCCTGTTGATACCGCATTTCAACGCTACCAGGCGCAACAGCCGCAATGTCGTTACGGAGATTCGGGAATTTGCTGTCGCATTTGTATCCAAGGTCCGTGTCAGATTACTTCTTCGGCTCCTAAAGGTGTCTGTGGTGCTACGGCCTATACCATTGTGGCGCGCAACCTGCTTCGTTCCGTACTAGGCGGCACGGCTGCGCATTCAGACCATGCAAAGCATATAATGCTCACCTTAAAGGCAGTAGTTGAGGGCCGAGCCGGGAAAGACTACGGCATTGCCAGTCCGCAAAAACTGAAGACAGTGGCTACAAGAATGGGCATCACCACCGTAGGACGGGAAGACATGGATATTCTGCGCGAGCTGGTAGCACTTTGTTTAGCTGAGTACAGTCGCTTGGAAGATGGCCACCTGCAGTGGGTGGAAAAAACCGTCATCGCCGCGCGATTCAGGATATTCCAGGAAACAGATATTTTGCCTACAAGTATTTTTGACACAATCGCTACAGCTATGAGCCAAACGCATCTGGGGATGGATGCCGACCCGGTCAGTCTCATCTTTAAGACGCTGGAGGCGGCTTTGGCTGACTTTGCGGGCATGCATGTGGGTACTGATCTCTCTGATATCCTTTTTGGGGTTTCCGCCCCGGTTTATACCGAAGCAAACTTGGGCGTGATAGACGAGCATAAGGTTAATATAGCCGTCCATGGCCACAACCCCCTTTTGTCAGAATTGATAGTGATGGCAGCCCGGGATTTGGATAACGAGGCGCGGGAAGCAGGTGCAGCGGGAATCCAGTTAATGGGTGTTTGCTGTACAGGCAACGAGGTTCTGATGCGCCAAGGAGTTCCTTTGGCAACCAACTTTATGTCGCAAGAGTTGCCCATCATGACGGGCGCGTTGGATGTGATGGTGGTTGACGTGCAATGCATAATGCCTAGCGTACAGGCGGTTGCGGAGTGTTTCAAAACGAAGATTGTCACAACTTCCCGGAACGCGCGCATTCCCGGTTCACATTTTGTGGATTTCACGACGAAGCAGGCGTTGGAGAAGGCCAAGGAAATTATTCACCTGGCTATTGCTTCATACCAGGAAAGATTAGGCTCTCCTTGTTTTATCCCGGCAGTAAAAAAACAGGTAGTAGCAGGGTTTAGCCTGGAGGCACTCTATGAGCTATTTGCCGCCTTAAATCCAGATAGGACTTACGCAGTTGGGGTAAGACTGTAGGTAGGGTTACCCAGATAAGCCCGTATTGCCTCCCTGATAATGGACACCTTTGCCTCATACCAACTATTTCCCGTTCGCAACTTGTGTATCTCCAAACGCAGAAATGCCCGCAGCGCATAAAGAAAGTGATTCTTCTGTGCCACCGCCTTCCGTACTTGCGCTCGCTCAATTCCGCAGCACTGCTTGATCCCCCGATGATATACCTCGATCCTCCACCCCTGGCTCTCCAAGTCCTCCCGACTAGCTTCGTCCATCTGAAGATCATCAGTCGCCCAGTATTGCCCGTCCCCGTTTTCAGAGACCGTCCGAAATACCTTGATGAACCCATATCCCTTCAGATGTACCACTCGTCCCTCTGGAGGAATCTTCGCTTGACTGAGGGGAATATTCCCTTCCCCATCAGGATTGACCAAACGGTTACTCTTCAGCCTTGTTAGCCAATGCCAGCCGTAATCTCGGACCCTCTTCAGATTTCCCAAGCTGGCATACCAAGTATCAAACAACACAAAGCTTGGCTCAAAGTCCCGTTCCTTAGCTTCCTTAAGCATCGCCTGGAAATGGTCGTTTTTGCTCTTACCGTCTTAGGTTTTGGCATAGACCCGAAAGTCGCAGGGGATGAGAGCTTTCCCATCGGTCCAAAGGAGGGTTTGAAGGTTGATGCCGCGCACCACTTGCCGGTGTTTACCGCTCCAATGGTAGGTGACCAGTTCCATCTTCCGGGCATAAAGCTTGTCCAAAGTGGTATCATCCACCACTAGGAGCCCCTGTTTTCGGTCGACCAGCTCTTTTGCCTCCTGCCACAACGCTTCCGTATCTGGCGACTGTCTTTGCAGCAGACGGGTAAAGGCGTCGTGAGCTGGCGCCTTCCCTTCGGGTTGGCACCGGGCGGCTTCTGTGCAGGTGAATACCTTCTGACTAGCTATGAGAAAGTGGATGTAATCCAGGTCATCGCATTTGAGTGGGTTCATATT
>NZ_BLRZ01000136.1 GCF_013281975.1 Candidatus Hakubella thermalkaliphila
TGGGGATCTGGAGGATCGGAAGCAAGAAGCAAAATCCTGGCCAATCTCTCAGAATTCTTACGCTTAAGACTTCTGCGCGTCTCGTCATAGCGATTCTTGATCATCAATTTAATGCCCTCCATAGGTTCCACAGAGCGGATCAATACCGCTGCCGGGAACCCCTTTTTCTCCGTTACCACATTAAGACAGTAAAACATGCCATAGGTAAAGTAAACGTAGGCATGGCCAGCCTCTCCAAACATTACCTCATTGCGGGGAGTCTTTCCTCTAGAAGCATGGCAGGCAAGATCGTTCTCTCCGATGTAAGCCTCAGTCTCAACTATTTTCCCCACCAGCAGCCCTTCCTCAGTCCTCCGAATCAGACACTTGCCCAAAAGATCTTGAGCAACGGTTAAGGTGGGTCTTTGGTAGAACTCTCTTGGCAGTTTCATCGGCTAGATATATAATTCCCCTTCCGCCGTTGTGGCAAAGCTGCAGTCATTTGCAGAGAAACCCAGATCCACATCAAGGTCGCCCACTACGATGACGTCAAATCTTACCATCCTGCTATAATCCTCCCAGGCTCCCTGAACAATACATCTGTACGTAATCTTATCACGCCCAAACTTGAAGCATTGACACGAAAGGTAGATCTGGCACGGGTGCTATGTTATTGCGTCATCGACCAGTAGATGTGGATAGCCACATAAGCTTCAGAGCAAATGGCTATGCAGCTCCTTTGGCTCGCGACCTGCCTCTCAACTCTGCTCTCTCTTTAGGAGCTCCACGGAGAGTCTACACCTGTCTCCTCTGATTACTCCCTTGCAGAGCTCGATGGGCCGGTCATTAAGCGTGTAGGTTATACGTTCCAGCAACAGAGCGGGGGAGCCTTGCTTTACCCCTAACACCATGGCCTCATACTGATCCACCAGAGTCGGCTCAAAGAACTCCTGAGCCTTAATGGGCTCCACTCCATATTTCTGGCTGAGCAGATCTTGACCTCCTCCCACGCCTAAAGGCGTGGGATTCCTGCTGCCTCTAAAGAGGCTTCAGCGGGTTCCTGCTTCACAGAGTAGTTTTGAGAACCTATCTCTCCACAGGCTAACACGGCGTGCCCCGCCGCTAAGATGTTTAACGCTGCGTTATAGTCAGCGTTTATTGTCAATCCACACTGCTGGCATCGGAACAACTCCTGGGTCTTCCGGTTGTCAGGATGGGCATGTCCGCATCGTGAACACTTCTGGCTGCTGTAAGCTGGAGGCACTGCTAAGAGCATTCCTCCCCTCCAGGCCAGTTTGTATTCAAGCTGTCTTCTGAATTCACCCCATCCCTGATCCAGTATGGATTTGTTCGGCCCTGCCTTGGCTCTTACATTCCTGCCGGGATTGTCCCTTGTCCCTGAGGCCGATTTGCTCATATGGCTGACTTCCAAATCTTCAACTGCCATAATAGCGTGGTTTTTGCTAATAGCGGTTGAATGCTTGTGCAGAAAGTCATGGCGCACGTGGGCAATCTTCTGATGTAGGCGCTGAACCTTGGCCTTCAATTTCTTCCAGTTCTGGCTGAATTTGACCTTTTTAGTCATTTTCCGCTGGAGATGCGCCAATTTCTTTTCCTGCTTCCTAAAGCTGTTCAGGCGAAGTATCTCTCCTCCATCTGACAGTTTTGCGAATTTTGCCACTCCCAGGTCAATACCAACCATTGAAGCCGAAGGATGAACAGGGCTACCTGCTTCAGTTTCCGTCTGTATGGATATATACCATTTACCCGATGACCGGGAGACCGTTATATTCTTCAGCTCCCCCGTGAGTGAGCGGCTTTTCCTATACCTGATCCATCCTATCTTGGGCAGAAATACCCGGCTATTGTTTTGGTCAACCTTGAAGCCCTGCGGATAGCGGAATGAGTCACTGGTCCCCTTCTTCTTGAATCTGGGAAAACCTTTGGGACTTTTCTTATCAAAAGCATCGGCAATGGCTTTGTCCAAAAACTTAAGAGATTGCTGTAATATCTGCGAGGGAGCTTCCCTGAGAAAGGTCGTTTGCTCTTCATGTTTCCACGCAAGAAACACTATCCCTCTATTCGCAAGTCATTATGGGGCAACAGCCTGTGGTCTTCCAGCTATTTCGCTGGAAGCTACGGTGGAACCCCTACCAGCCTTATCCGCCAATACATAGAGCAGCAGAAAACTCCCACCGCCTGATTTACCGCTGAAAAGGATTTTCAGCGGTAAGCCTTATATCCCCGCCCTGAAGGGCGAGGTTTTACGGCTTAAACGGATAAACCAGCTATCTGCTCTTTCATCATAACCAAGCTGGTACGTGTGCCCATCGTCCCCCTTCACGCGAAAAAGGATCACTGCTCCCTCTTCCCTGTCCATTTTCTCCACACGTCGAGCTTCCAGGATGTCCGACACAAGATGTCGCTCTCCTCGGTAGATAAATGATCTAGGAGACTCGGGAGCTTTGTATCCGCAGTAGGCTTCTACTTGAATAGGTTCCCTACTTTCCGTACCGACTCCTTCTTCAAATCTTTCCAGGCTCTCTTCTGGCGTAGTCTACTTTACAGGCTCGGTAGATTTGCCTGGCTGACAGGCAAGAATAAATGAAATAAGGGTATCTCCTTGACTCCACTAACCACAATATGGTGTATGCTTATGAGCTCATAGACCACACGATATTGTACTAACTGGAGTTAAGTAGATACCCCTAATAAATGAATTTGTCACACTCAAAATAAGAATTAGGACTAAAACACACAAAAAATATTTGTTTTTCATTTATTCCACCCGTGATATCATCCTGTCTCAGGCCAGCTTAATATGGCTCTCCTCTCTGGTGGTTATATAATTGTCGCTGCCCAAGTAGAGAATGGGCTTTACTAAATCTGTCCTTAAGCGTCCCTCCTGGAAAAAGTCTTCTTCGTAGTGGATAATGACGATCCTCCCTACGAAAAGGGTGTGGTCTCCGCAATCTATCTCATCTTCCAGAAGACATTCGTAGGAGGCATAGGCCTCCCTGATGATAGGAGAGTCTATCCTGACTCCCTCGTCTTTTCCCAGAGGGAATTTGGAGAATTTGTCCACATCCCGGCCGCTCACCTTCCCCATCCCGTGAAGTTTGTCCAACTGCTCAAAGAGGAGGAAATTGACCGCAAACTCTCTGGCCTCTTTGATCAACTCATAGGTCAGTCGCTTGGGAGAGAGAGCTACTCCATAAAGAGGTGGATCGGTGGAGAGAGCGGTATGCCAGGCTGCGGCCATAGCATTTTCCTTATCCCTATACTTTGCGGCAACCAAAGCCACCGTGGTGGGATAGAAGTGGTAAAGTTTTCCTGGTTTCTCCAAAGTGATCTTCATCTCTTATAAACTCCTTTCTGTTGACACGTACCCTACTTCCTCTCCTGCCTCCTCCATCTACCTGCACGCTCTGCTGATCCAGTCTGCTAATAGCTAGAGCGACCTAGAATCATTCTGGCTCAAACATATCTTTTTGCTCCACATTCCGGACACACCCAATCTTCCGGCAGCTCTTCAAAAGCAGTACCTGGATCCACCCCATTATCAGGATCACCGTCCTCAGGATCATAGACATATCCACAGACCGCACAAACCCAACGCTCCATTCTTATCCTCCTTCTACTATACTTGTGCGATCTTACAAAATCAGGCCCAGAAAGCCCCGCAATTTATTGCTGGCGATGAATGGCCCC
>NZ_BLRZ01000137.1 GCF_013281975.1 Candidatus Hakubella thermalkaliphila
ACCCTGGCAGGGTTTTCACCTGCTGAATCGTCCGAGCTTTACCCGGCGCACTCACTTCTCACCTCCTTCACACTTTTTCAGAGCATGTTGGACTTGTTGCCCTTAGATTACCATAGGGGAGGTGGTATGTAAAGCCATCGATTTGCCTCACGTAAAATCTAGCCGAAAGGGATTCGTTGATAACATGAAACCCTCATGGCACAAGTGCCACAAAAGAGCATGAAAATTAAGCCAAAGGTTATGTGGCTTCCTTCGAATGAGTATATTCTATCTAAGACTGTAGACTAAGGAGGAGGTCACAATGGAGGTAATAATTGAAAGGGCATGTGGGCTTGATGTGCACAAGGAGACAGTTACAGCTTGTGTAATGGGTGATGGCATTAAGAAGGAGATCAGGACCTTTAGCACCATGACTAATGATTTATTGCGCTTAAAGGAATGGCTGAAGGATCATAAAGTGACCCATGTAGCCATGGAAAGCACAGGCATATACTGGAAGCTTATCCTACCGTGATATGATGGTTTAAAAACCATGTTCGTTCGAATCTCTCGGGTGAGGAATCTTGGATACATCCAGGTGGTTGAAAGCTACCAGGAGCAAGGCCAAAGCAAGCAGCGGGTGCTCTGCTCTCTGGGCCGGTTGGAGAAAGGGAGCTATGAGGCGGCCCGCTGGGCCGTCAGAGACTGGAAGCGCCTGGGCCGGGCCAAGGTGGTGCTGGCCGAGATAGAAGATCGATCCGGTCCTAGGCAAGCAAAAGGGTACCTCAGCAGGTATCGCCGCTGGAAGTGATTTCTTAAGGAGAGCTTAAACTATGACAAGAGAAAAGGAACACCGTCAGCGTCTTAAGTACCAGGTGGCCTCGGCCAGGAAGAAGACCCTTGAAAATCAGCTGGCCGTCCAGCTCACCACAGAGCTAGGGATGAGCGAGACCGAAGCAAAACTGCCAGGCCACCGTATGAGCCAGTGGGTCCTCTCAAGGCCCGGGGTACGTGGACCAAATCAGGTACTGATGGAGGCAGCAGCCGGTCGGGCCTCCTTCATCCGCAACTGGCGCCGGGTTACCAAAAAGGTAAGGCTTACCCCTTTCGATACCGAGGATCTCGATCTGGAGCTGTCCTTTGGCCTGGCCACCATGCAGAGGGGCCGCCTCCTCCGGATGATCGAAGAGACCTACCAACAGGACGCCCTCTTAAGCTCCAAGCAGTTAAGTCTCATTTGCAACATCACCCCTCCCTCTTTACGATCCAGGTTGCAGAAGTTAAGGGAACAAGGCATCTCTCGTCCCGGTCCTGGGACTTTCGAAGAAGGACCAAGCCCTTGGTGGTATGCTCCGCTCCACCTGGGCCATGGCCCGCTACCTGGAGGGCAGTTCCCTCCAGGAGATCAGACGCACCGCTGCCCTGTCCTGGGAGCGCCTTAGGGACCTCTTGGCCCGCTTCGCCGGCCTGGCCACCCAGGTGCTGGCCGGAAACTTCCAGGCCCAAGGGTCCGAGGAGGCCGAGTGGGTAGAGCTGATCCGGTCTACCCCAAGGGATAAGCTCAAGCAGCTCCTCTACGAACCCCTTAGCCGGGAAAGAGGAGGCACCTGGGCCGAGCTGGAGGCCGACTTCGCTCTTTCGCCGGTGAAGCTGCGAGCCCTCAGGGAGATTCTGGAAGAACTTAGCACCACCTTGTCCGAACAGCGTCCTGACGGCGAGGTAATCTATTGGGCAGTCTCCTCTAGGGAGCCGGCGGGAAAGCCCCTGGAGGCCTGCCAGCTGGTTCCGGTCAGGCTCACCCTGTGGGACCCCCAGGATATGCCCTCTTCCGAGGAAGATAGAGACCTTAACCGTCTGAGTGGGGTCAAACTAAAGAAGGTACTGCGCTACGCTACCCAGGCCAAGGAGGGCGGTGGCTACCTCACCTACGCCGACTTGGGGTACCTTCTGGGCATCCACACCGAGGCCATCCGGGGTCTCATCGGCAGAACTTCGGCCGTGGTGGTCCCCCTAAGGGGCGTCGAGTGCGACATCGGGCGGGGAGTTACCCACCGCAAGAAGATCATCGAGCTGTACCTTGAGATGCACACTGAAACGGAGATCGTGGCCCGTACCGGCCACTCCTACGAGTCGGTGGAAAACTACATCAAGGAATTTGCTGCCGTGGTGGTTCTTTCTGAGCGAGGCCTCCCCCCACCACTCATCCGGCGGGTGACCGGCCGCTCCATGAAGTTGGTAAAGACCTACCTCGAACTTATCCGGGAGCACTCGGGCCCCCGAGTACGCCTTCCGGCTGCATCACCTAAGAAAAGTCTTCCTGGCCCATGAGGCGGAGTTTAAAAAAACCAGCGGGGGCGAGTATTATGAACCGACGGGAGATTTACCGCCCTCTCACCGAGCGGACCCTGGAAAACTACCAGGTCTCCTACCTGGCCAGACGATACGATTTCGGCAAGGAGTCCCGGGTGGCTTACCTGATCGTGGGCGAAATCAACTCCCAGATGGAGAAGGCCGAAGCCCGGCTGGGAATCCAAAGGGTTAGGCCCTTCGAACTCTACCTGCGCCGGGGCAAAAAGAGCTTAAGACTGCCTCTCTTCCGGCCCGAATACCTGGAAGCCCATCTTGGCCGGGGAAGACTTTACTCAAGCAAGGAAGATGGTGCTGGCCGCCTGTCTTAAGCGCTACCAGCAGGTTTTCCCTAGAGTCACTAAGGAGCAGGTGCTCTTGATTATCGACCCCTGGGCCCGCGTGAGAAGAAAAGGCCCCTCCCGCTACACCGACCAGATCCGTACTTCCGTTGCGCTCCACAACGAGGAGGACTCGGCCTACTGGCGCCAACAGATCGATAGTATCCGGCCGGCCCTACCTACCACCCGGCTTGGAACCCTTGACCTCTCCGCCCCGGCTTCGGTGATAAATGCATTGACTAACTTCGTCTGTACCGAGGCCAGGCTGGGAAAAGCGGTGGCCCGCCAGCTGGTGGAGGAAGTGATCACCTTAAGGAATGTCTGTTGCCCGCGCACCAGGCAACTACAAAGTGGGGAGATGCCGCTTCTTACCACCCACGTCAGGGCCCACCTTTCGGAGGAGGTAGCCACCCGCTTCCGCCGCCAGGCTCCGGTAATCCTTACCGTGTGGACGCCAGAGGAACTGGCCAACTGCCCTCACACTGTGCCCGACTACCTTGAGCTTTTGAAGAAGCGCATCGTCAGGGTCTGCTTTGAGGCCCACCGACAAAATGGACTCCTTACCCTCATGGAGCTGCAGTGGATCTTTCAGATGAGCTCGGTCAGAATCTCCGAACTCATCTGCAGCTTTGAGAAGGACCACAACCTCGTTGTGCCCACTCCGGGCACGGTGTTGGATGCCGGAAGGAGCATTACTCATAAAGAGGTGGTTGTAAGCCTTCACCTCCAGGGTTACACGGTAAAAGAAATAGCCCGCATTACTCACCACTCGCCACGGGCGGTGGACAACTACGTGGGCACCTTCGAGGCCGTGCTTATCCTTTACCTCTTCGGGATGCCACCCCATCTGATGACCAGGCTGCTCAGAAAAGGCATTACCCTGGTCAAAGAGCACCTGGAGCTGGTAAAAGAGTTCTACCGCGACCAGCAGGAGATAAGAAAATATCTTGTGGCCAAGGGGGTGAGGATCTAAACCATCATATCTTGACAATC
>NZ_BLRZ01000138.1 GCF_013281975.1 Candidatus Hakubella thermalkaliphila
AGGCCCAGAAGAGCTGAGGCAGGTTGAATCAAGAGTTGGGCATCATAACCAGATCTCGTAAGAACAAGTCCCATAGTCAATCCCTGAAGAGAGATTCCTAAACGGATGAAGAGGGCGTGCACTCCAAAATACACACCCTCCCTTCTAACTCCTGTTTTTATCTTATCTTCATCTATTACTTGAGCCAGAAGGACGTCCAGTATAAGGATTAAACCTCCCAGGCCTATACCAATAAAGGCGAAGAACACGACCCCGCTAAGGAAGGTAGAGACAAAAGCGGTAGGGATAAGGGACAAACCAAACAGGATAGCGGCAGCTATTGCCACCTGCCGGGCTCCCAGTCTGACCGTCACCTTAGACCAGGGGTAGAGGGATATCAGGGCTACCAAAAAACAAGAGAGAAAAAGGAGGGAAGTTTCCATCTCTCCCAACCCGAGGACATATTTGGTATAAAAGGGTATGGAAGCCATAATTAAAACAAAGGTGAATTGAACCAGCAGGCTATACAGGACATAGGTGAGGAAGGACCGATTTAACAGGGTGAATTTTAAGGCCGGAAGGATGTTTAACGGCTCACCAATATACCCCGGGCGTTCCTTAGAGCCTAAAAGAGAGATGAAAAAGGAAAAAGCAGTGATAGTCCCAAATATTAGACCCATAGCTGGCCATCCCAGACTGCCATACACCAAAGGAGCTAAGGCAACACCTCCGATTACCCCCACCAGGCCGAAGACCTGACGCAGGGCTGACACTGAGGCTCGGTCCTTAAGGGTAGGAAACATCTCCGGGTAAAGGGCAGTCCAGTTAAGGATAACTAAGGTATATAAAGAATCATAGAGGAAGATAATAAGCACCATGTACAGGAAAAGATAAAGCAGATTAGCGGCCGTAAAAGGGGGGATCCAGATGAGGTAAAAGACCAGGGCCAAAGGTATGGTTCCAAAGAGGATATAGGGAATCCTCCGGCCCCACCTGCTTTTGGTCCGATCAGAGAAATAACCAAAGAGGGGGTCATTCAAAGCATTCCAGATGCCATAAAACAGCCAGGCTAAAGCCATCCAGGCAGCGGGCAACTTTAATCGATCCACATAAAAGAAGATAACCCAGGTGGAAAAGACCTGGGCGGGTAAAGATGCCCCCAGGCTCCCTAAGCTGTAAGCGACTTTTTTAAAAGTAGTCATATTGCCTCCCTTGAAAATAACCCAATTTTCATGCGACGTGGTGCGCCGCGGCGCATGGGCGATTCCTTGCAACACAAAATCTTGTCTTATCTTAAGGTGCTCTTGCTTTGTCTTGCCCTACCATACTTAAAGGGGAGTTTAGCTATCCTGGATGGGGAAAATACTCTTGCTCCTCTTCTATAAAGGCGTCTAAAATCTTTTTAGCTATATGATAGGAGGGTACCCAAGGATTTAAGGTCAGGGCGTGAAGTAAAGTAGAGTAAGAAGAAGTGGCCACTCCCTCTATAAGAAGCCTTTCGTATTCCTTCAACTGCTTCAGCATAGCAAGGCTCTCCGCAGGTATTTTGCCTGCGCTAAGGGGTCTCAGAAAATCCTTTCTAAAGAGGGTAGGCACCTCCACTACATCGTCTTCTTCTAAGCGGGATATGGCGGTAAGGTTTCTGGTGTTTACGATGGCCACCTCTGCATCACCCTTAGCCAGCCCTTTTATCACCTTTAAGGCAACATCTATATACCCTTCTCCTTCGGCAAGAGCTATTCCCTTTAGCCTTCCAGGCATGAAGGAGGCCTCCCGCTCTTTTATATAATCCAGGTAGATGGAGAGAGGATTGCTTCCTTCCCTTAAGGAATGGAATAATTTAGCATTCATCTCCTCAACTATTTCCCCCCTGGTCCTTTCTGCTCTAAGAAGGTCTTTGGTTGCCTCTTCCTTAAAATAGTAATAGTAAAGATAGGGGTTAGGAAACATCTTGATTAGAGCCGAAAATTCACCGGGAAACCTGGTTATTCTCTCAAAGTCGGGCAGGTCCTTAATTAACTCCAGGATAGAAGGTAAGACATCCTCTCCATCTACGTAGACTCCCTTTATCCAGCCAAAATGGTTTAAGCCAAAATAATCGGTAAACACCTCTTCTTCTTTTTTGTTTAAAAATTGAGCAATCACCTTGTGGATAGAAGAGGGGGCATCGCATATTCCCACTACCTTCTTTAAAGAAGAGTATCCCAGGATAGCCTGGGTTACCACTCCAGAAGGATTGGTAAAGTTTATAAACCAGGCTTTGGGATTCACCTCGGCCAAAAGATTGGTTATCTCCCATACCCGGGGTATAGTTCTAACGGCCATGGAAAAACCACCGGGACCGGTGGTCTCCTGCCCAAAGACGCCAAATCTTAAAGGTACTCTCTCATCAATAATCCTTAATCTCTCCCCCCCAACCCTGATAGCACAGATAACAAAGGATGCCTCTCTTATGCTCTCCCTTATATCCTGAGTGTAAGTTAATCTTAGCTTTCCCTTCCCTTCCCTGGCTATCTCATCCAACACCCTCTTCACAAGAAGCAATCTTTGCTCATCCATATCCATAAAAGAAAGCTCTTCCAGTTCAAGCTCTTCCTCCAGAGACAAAAGCCCCTTTAGTAGAAGGGGTGTCCTGGTTCCTCCACCACCCAGAATAGATATCTTCACTTACCCTCTCCTCCCATGGCCTCTTTTAGGGCAGTTGCAAATTGTGAGGCTGTCTAAAAACTCCAATTTCAAAAACTCATCTCCCACTTCGCGCCTAAAAAGGAGCTAATTTCGCATAAAACTTCCCACATTGACCTCAAAATCAGATCTCATGTAGGAGTAATTCCCCACCTTGGGCAAAATGCCCTTAGTTTTTGGACACCCTCTTTGTCTGGTAATGCCCTGGTTCTCCTGCCCACCTGAGCTTGATAAAAAATCGCTTACTCTTTGGCAAGCTAGTTGCCAGGCATATTTCCTGTTCATCAAATATAAAGGCATCGTATCACAGCCTGAGAGAGTTTTCATCAGCCTGCCTTATCGCTATCGCCTCTCAGCCCTCAGCCCTCAATTACGTTCAGATCCGTCCCGTCGTGGGGACACTTTCCCTTGACTACATCGTACTTGCCTATAGTATAGCCAATCCTGTGGATAAGCATCCTATGGCAACCAGGGCAGTAGGTATTTTCTCCCTCATGACCATAAACATTGCCCACATAGACAAACTCCAGCCCTTCCGAGTTTCCAATTTGCCTGGCCTTTTCCAGAGTACTGACGGGAGTCGGATTAAGGTAGGAGAGCTCCAGGTAAGGGACAAAACGGGTGACATGCCAGGGCGTCTTTGGCCCCAGCTTATCCCTTATCCAACTGGCAATCCCTTCTAATTGAGCCTGGTCATCATTTAAGGTAGGAATGACATTGGTCACCACTTCTACGTGGCAGCCCCACTTCTCTTTGGCCCTGATGGTGGATTCCAGAACCGGCTGGAAACTTTTTACTTTGGCCAGTTTGCGATACACCTCATCGGTGAAGCCCTTCAGGTCTACCCGGTAGACATCCAGATAGGGCCCAATGGCATCCAGGCCTTTAGGGGTAATGTATCCATTGGTCACCACCACTGTGTAGAGGCCCTGTTCTTTGCACAGCCTGGCAGAATCTACTATGTATTCCAGCCAGA
>NZ_BLRZ01000139.1 GCF_013281975.1 Candidatus Hakubella thermalkaliphila
GGCTGTCGATGGCATAAAGACCATGCGTACAAGGCTAGAGGATCTGGATGTCCTCAAGTGATGTTTCCAAATTTGTCTATTTCGATCCTTGTAGCTGTAGGCTCTAAGGAGAGGGAATTTATTTTCCTTCAAGAAGATAAACCGGGCATTCCCCAAAAATTTAGATATCAAAGTAAAGATAGAACTCATAGGGATGAGGCCGAAGTCTTACTTGATCGACCTCGTTCCTTCTTTTGTATTCGATCCAGGCAGAGATTATGTCCTCTGTAAAGACATCTCCTTTGAGAAGAAACTCATAATCATCTTCCAGCGCCTCTAAAACCTTGTCCAGAGTGCCGGGAACAACCTTTACCTGGGCAGCCTCTTCTGGTGAAAGTTCGTAGAGGTCTTTGTCCAACGGTTCGCCTGGATCCATCTTCTTCTCGATACCATCTAGTCCGGCCATTAACATGGCCGCAAAAGCTAGATAGGGGTTGCAGGAGGAATCAGGCGGGCGGTATTCGATCCGTTTGGCCTTGGGGTCCGGCGAATAAAGGGGTATCCTCACACAGGCACTTCGATTCCGCTGGGAATAAACCAGATTGACTGGGGCTTCATAGCCAGGCACCAGTCTCCGGTAGGAGTTGGTCGTGGGAGCGCAGAAGGCCAGGAGGGCTGGCGAATGCTGGAGCAGTCCACCAATGTAGTACATGGCTGTCTTGCCTAACAGGGCGTATCCTTCGGGGTCATAGAACAGGTTTCTCTCCTCTTTCCACAGACTCTGGTGGGTATGCATGCCCGAACCGTTGTCCATAAACAGGGGCTTGGGCATAAAGGTGACGGTCTTAAAATGATCCCTGGCTACGTTCTTCAAGATGTACTTATAGAGCGTGAGCTGGTCAGCCATCCTGGTAAGCGTGGTGTATTTCATATCAATCTCACATTGGCCGGCGGTGGCCACCTCATGATGGTGTGCCTCCACCTCGATACCTGCCTCGATCATCTTTAGGATTGCTTCAGATCGGAAGTCTTGCAGGCTATCCGTAGGAGGAACGGGAAAATATCCCTCTTTATAGCGAGGCCTGTATCCCAGGTTGGAACGTTCGTTCTTTCCTGAGTTCCAGATCCCTTCGGCGGAATCCACGAAATAATAACCACAGTGCTGGTTCTGATCGAATCTGATACTGTCAAAGACGAAGAATTCCGCTTCTGGACCCCAGTAGCTGGCATCTGCTATACCAGTGGATCGCAAGTACGCCTCTGCCTTTTGAGCCACGTAGCGGGGATCACGCGAGTAGCTTTCGCCAGTGACTGGGTCTCTGACGTTACAGATAAGGGACAGGGTGGGTACCTTACAGATAGGGTCCACTATGGCTGTCTCCGGATCCGGCAAGAGCAACATATCACTCTCGTGAATCTCCTGAAAGCCCCTAATACTGGACCCGTCAAAGCCAGCCCCCTTCTCAAATAGGCTCTCGCCTAATTCCGTAGCTGGAATGGAAAAGTGTTGGAGCAGGCCGGGTAGATCGGTAAACTTCAGGTCCACTATCTTTAGATCTTTTTCTTCACATAGTTCGATAACTTCCTTTGCCGCAGTCATGTTTCTGGTAATCATGTTGTTAATTCTGACCATACTATACCTCCTGTTTTCTAGACAGTTTACACTGGGAAGAGATCTATTAACTGGTTGAAGATTTGGGGGAATTCACTTCTGCAGGTATCCCCCTACCTTATCTGAGCCACTTCATCAACCATTCTCTTGCTCTTTCCCAATAGAGTGCTGCCCATCTCCTGATCTGTTAGGCCGACATCCTATTTATCACATGCTTTGTATTTTAATACAGATCATGAATTTGTCAATATCTTTATAAAAAAATATAGAATCTTGTAAATAATCTACTATTTAGTATATAATTCACTAATATTTTATCTACTTGGTGAGAGGGTGGTTTTGATCTTACCATAGAAATTACAAATCTAGACAGGGGTAATATAATGAAGATATCCTCAATTATCATGAGCAAAATTGACGATCTCGATATCAAAATTATCAGAGAGCTCAAAAAGGACGCCCGCCAAAGTTACAGAGAAATAGCGGACAGGCTGGGTGTTGCCGAGGGAACGGTCTACAACAGGGTGAACAAGCTCCGAGAGCTTGGAGTGATCAAAGGATTCATCCCCGACATAGACTACTCAAAGTTGGGGTATGATCTGGTAGTCTTGATCGGCGTCATTGTCGAGGGGGGGTATCTACTGGAGATAGAAAGGGAGATTGCCGGGGAGCCAAATGTCTCAGCAGTATACGATGTCACCGGGGAATATGACGCCATAATAGTGGCCAGGTTTAGAGATCGTGCCAGTTTGAACGACTTTGTGAAACGAATATTAGCCATGCAGCATGTGAGAAGAACCTATACCATGCTGGTCTTGAACGTGATGAAGGGTGAATATGGTATAGAGATCTAGACCTCAGGCATTTGACTGAAATGGACAGTAATTTCTCATTAAGGGACCCCTCACCCGCAGACCACGAAAATGGGGAATCTATTTTCTAAGCAAAAGGTCCCTAAAGTACATCTGTTACCGAAATACCAAAGATCAGAAGGATGTCCGCGGCTGAGGCCAGGCAGAAATTACACACTGCATAAAGGACAAAAAATTCCACGTAAGTGAGATAAGAAGAAAAGACCACTCCGGCCAGAGCAATGAAGAATATTGAGAGCAGCATGGCCCTCTTCTGGAGCCCCTTTTCTGCCAGGATGGCCAGGACCAAAATACTTAGATACATGAGAAATCCCAGAATGGCTACGGGAATACCCCAGATCTCAGAATAGACACTTTTGTTTACCACATCACAGCCAGAGCCTTCGGCACACAACAAAGCCTCGGTGGGAGAGTAGTGGAGATAGATAAGATAGCCTGCCAGGATCATCCCTATGATGGCCAGAGCGACAATAATCTTACTCTTCACCCTGAGACCCTTTCTTTATAGGGTTCATAGAGAATTGGCAAGACTCATTCCTGGTACTAGATTCCCATCTCAATTTATGCATTTTACATATTTACATATTATATAATAACAGATTGCTGGAACTCATTAAGACATGGTCTCAATAATCAAGAACTGGAGCAATTTTTGGCAGCAAGATCTCTCGTCTTCTTCATCTAGATAAGGGCGAATAATATACTTTCACCTTTCCATGGGTTTCTTTTGCAGTGGGGTACGGTGTCTAGTTTCTCCTTTGCTATTTTGGTAGGTCTGGCTATGGTCCATTTCATTTCATAAGATAGGACTTAAGGCTCGATTTAGGAAGGGAAGTACTATGATGAATCTGGCTCTCCTTTACTTATGTTATAATTAGCTCTGTCTCGAAATAGGAGATATTCACCAACCTTTAGGAATACATTTCTAACAGAATAAATGGGCGCTAAGCAAGGAGATAAATTACCATGCTGGAGTTAGGGGGTAAGATAGAGGAACATCTACACTTCCTTAATCCTGAGGAAAGAGATACCAGGAAAGCTCTTATAACGCTTCTTAGAAGGGAGTATCGTAGAAAGTTAGCCCACTACGAAAATCTGGATCAAAGTTTTCAGAAAAAGTACGGTGTGTCTTTTGAAGAGTTTGAGGAAAAGAATGTGGT
>NZ_BLRZ01000140.1 GCF_013281975.1 Candidatus Hakubella thermalkaliphila
AAAATAACATAATTTTCATGCGACGTGGTGCGCCGCGGTGCATGGGCGATTCCCTCAAATTTACGTTTTTAGAGATGTAAGGTAAGATACACCGGCATTCAACTGCTGGTCTTGATGCGACTTGTAATCTCTTGTACCTGTTTATAGGTCTCAGTATCTTCACTAAGAGCCTTCTTTATTTTATTGACAGCGTACATAACAGTGGTATGATCGCGTCCGCCAAAAACCTGTCCAATTTTAGGCAGAGACGCATCCGTAAGCTCCCTGGACAAGAACATGGCCACCTGGCGAGGGCGGACAATATCCTGCGCTCTTTTACTACTAATTAGTTCAGCTACCGACATAGAAAAATATCGGGCTACTTCTTGAAGAATTCTGTCTATGGTGATAACCCTGGCTGTGTCGTTGGGCAGGATATCTTGGAGGACGGTCCCAGCAATAGAGATATCTACTGCCGACCCATCAAGAGAAGCTTTAGCCACTACCCTGATTAAGGCTCCCTCTAACTCCCGTATATTAGTTTTTATTTTGGAAGCAATAAACTCCAGAATCTCATCGGGAACACAAAAATTTTCTCTTTCTGAATTCTTCTTTAAAATGGCTATTCTTGTCTCCAGGTCTGGAGGTTGGATGTCGGTGATCAGACCCCATTCAAAGCGTGAGCGCAGCCTTTCTTCTAAAGTAGAAATGTCCTTAGGAGAACGATCAGAGGTAATAACGATCTGCTTGTTGGCATTATGGAGAGCGTTAAAGGTGTGGAAAAACTCCTCCTGAGTTCTAGCTTTGTCTTCTAGAAACTGGACGTCATCCACCAGCAGGACGTCGTTATTACGGTACCGGGACTGAAAAGCCACAGTTTTATCATCCTTAATGGCATTAATGAACTCGCTGAGAAACTTTTCCGTGGACACGTACTTTACGGTTAGATGAGGGTGTTGTTCAGCGACATAGTGGCCAATGGCGTGAAGCAAATGGGTCTTGCCGAGCCCAGAGCCTCCGTAAACGAAAAGAGGGTTGTAGGCGACACTGGGGGCTTCAGCAACGGCTAGAGCAGCGGCGTGGGCAAAGCGGTTGCTACTGCCAATAACGAAGGAGTCAAAGGTGTATTTGGGATTGAGAGCCGGGCGCTCCTGTCGGGGGAGACCCCTGGTTTTTGTGCGCGCAGGAGGGAAAGAGGGTTGTTCGGAGGACAGTTCCCCCTCCCCCGCTACTACAGTGATCACAACCTGGAAGTTCTGGCCTAAAACCCGCCTTATAGAAGCATTGATCAGGCCGGCATATCTAGACTCCAGCCACTGTTTAGCAAAAAGGCTGGGAGCGGAGATAACAAAACTCTCCCTCTCAATAGCAACAGGCGTGGTGTTTTCAAACCAGGTCTTGAAGGTAGGAGTATTTAGCTCCTGCCTGATGAGGCTCAAGGCCTGATCCCAGATAAGCTGGATTTGTTCCTTCACTGCCACCCCACTCTAAGTGCGCGCGAGTTGTTTCAGGTATTCCAGACCCTTGCTGGCGACTCTGCGCTTTCCCTGGCTGCCAGAGGTTATGAAACCGGCGTGTTCCAGAAAGGTTAATTCGCGGTAGGCTGTGGTGAGGCTGATGTCCAGCTCCTCGGATATGCGAGTGGGACCTACCTCTTCCAGCTCCGTAACCAGGGAAAGAACCATGTTCTGGCGGCGGGTCAAGGATACCCGCTCGTCTCTGCTGGCCGTCTTGGGCCCTATATTATCATTATCGGCCTTTTTCTTCATCTCTTTAAGAAGAGTCAGAGTAACCACAGTGCCACATTGCAGGTTATCTTCTATAGTTACCTGGCCTCCAGAAAGGGACATAGTCTCCTTGACAATAGGGAGCCCCGACCCGACCCCCCGGATATACCGCTTCGCCTCTCCTCGGGCGGTGGTAAAGCCCGGTTCAAAGACCCTGGTTTTGTCGGGAATGCCCGGGCCCTGGTCAGAAATCCGGATTACGTTACCCCCCTCGTAAATATTGATAATGACTTCCTGGAAGTTGGCATGGATCAGGTTCTCGACTACTTCGCGTATGGTGGTATAAGGAACCGCGCCACCCTTTTGCTGGGAAAAATTGTAGGCTTTCTCGCTCAAAAGATCCATAAGTTGGCGGACCCCGGGAGCCTTGAGATCAACTATTCTGGGGGCGGAGGTAAACGAATCATATATAGCTATGCGGACCAGAGGGGGAAGGGGTAGCCTGGGTTTATGGTCTTCACCAGAGGGCTCCGGGTCGGTCTTGCTTTCTTGAAGTACCTTGTGTGAGAACTCTTTCACAGCTCAGTTCCTTCCGCAGTTTTCCTGAAAAGCAGCCTGGGCCGCCCAGCCTTCAACACCAGACAACTTATAAAATGCCCTACTGGGCAGAGCTTTTCGCCCTGAACGGAAAAAGCGATAATATAATTTGAATAGGTATTTTGTCATGTTTTCCACAGATAATTCCACAGGTGTGGAAAACATCCGTGGTGTGGGAAAAGCATCAATGCTGTAATATGAGCCGTTAGAGATAAACATAAGCCATTTTGGGCGCTCTCACCAAAGAGAGCGGTCAAAAGAATTATAGCAGGGGATTAAGGCACAAAGCAACCGAGCTGGCCTGCGAGAGCAGAGAAGTCGTTTCTGGATGTCTACCACGTGGAGAACCTTAAGTTGGACCGCAAGAGAGGCTATGCCAATGTCCGGCGCACCAGTGGAGCCTGGAACAAGGAATGGGTCTGGAGGGGTCTGGCGAGATTGGGGGCGCCTCAGGTAGTGCGGCATCGCCCTTGACACCAAAAAAAATAACAGGCTATAATAGCCCATACTCTCGAAAGACGCCCCCAAAGGAGCCATGCAGGAGCAGACATGAAGCGGACCTACCAGCCCAAGAACAGAAAAAGGAGCAAAACTCACGGCTTTCGGGCCAGAATGAGCACCGCGGGAGGCAAAAGAGTTATTAAAAACAGGAGAGATAAGGGGCGGAAAAGGCTGACTGTTTAGATTATCAAGAGGTAGGCATGCCAGAGCGGATGGTTGGAGCATTGAAGCGGGGCAGAGAGTTTAGGAGAGTCTATAGGGAAGGGAAATCGGTCTCAGATAGGCTGCTTGTCCTTTACTACTTAAAAGGGAGTGCGCAGGGGATCAGCAGGGTGGGCATCACTGTGGGCCACCGGGTCGGGCCAGCGGTGCACAGAAACAGAGTGAAAAGGTTGATCAAGGAGTCGATCAGGAGCAAGGAAGGAATTGCGAAGCGAGGATATGAGCTGGTTGTGGTAGCTAAGAACGACAGTTGCCATCGGAATTTCCGTGAAATAGACCAAAGCATGGACTCCCTACTACAAAAAGCAAGAATCATACCGGGATAGGTGCTATGAAGCGAGCCCTCATTTTAGCGATCAAGGCGTACAAGAGGTTTGTCTCTCCCCTACTCCCCCCTTCCTGCCGATTCCAGCCCAGTTGCTCCATATATACTGTGCATGCCGTGGAGAAATATGGGGTACTGAAAGGAAGCGGGCTGGCTCTTTGGAGAATAGTCAGGTGTAGCCCCTTTTCCAGGGGCGGGTATGATCCTGTGAAATAAGGAATCGCCCATGCGCCGCGGCGCACCACGTCGCATGAAAATTGTGTTATTTT
>NZ_BLRZ01000141.1 GCF_013281975.1 Candidatus Hakubella thermalkaliphila
CGGAAATTCCGAGGCCAGAAACAGAAAAGCAGGAAGGATCTGAAGAAGATATCTGTTGCCGAAGGAGGTGGCGCCCCCGTAGTAATTATTGGGCGTGTAGAGAAGGTAAAAGAAAACGTAGGCCAAAATTCCCCCCCCAATGAGCATGCTCTTTTTCCAATTCCCCTTATATCCCAAAAGAAGAAGAAAAAGAAAAGCCGGGAAGGTGTATATGAGAAGACCGGTCTGGCGACCCAGCAGAAAATAATAAAGGTTGGGCAGAAGAATTCTCGGAGATGAGCCCCAGCCAAGAGGGTTTCCCGCAATCTGGCCGGCGATACCTTCTATACTAACCCCGGTCCGCACTCCCTGGAGCTCTTCCTGCTGCAAGTTCTCCTCGGTAAGGGCAAGATCCTGTCCCGACCGGACGTACATCCTATCCCCGCTGTAAGGAGACCAGCGCCCAGTTTGATAAAAATTTACCGAACTCGTTAGAAAGAGAGCAGTCACCAATAAGAAGGAGCACACAAAGGTCGCCTTCAGCTTTCTCCTGAACAGCATCTCCAGTAGCATCAGGCCAGCGAAGGCCGCCAGAGGGGGTTTCTGATAAATAGAGAGGCCGAAAAAGATGGAAGCTACCAGATAGTTTCCGCCTTGGGATAAGAAGGCTAGAAAGCTCAAAGAAAAATCTCGCATCTTTGAACCTATCTTTAAACCTATGGCTCTACTGAAGGTCTCCCTTGAAAATAACCCAATTTTCATGCGACGTGGTGCGCCGCGGCGCATGGGCGATTTCTTTACGTTAGCCTCTTCTTTCCTCATCTCTGCCAGGGAGCGACTAAAGTCATACCGCCAGAAGAAGAGGGCTAACAGAAAAATAAGGGCGATGAAAAGGTCAGTATATATAGCGAAAACAAAAAAGTAAGCCGTGGAAAACAGGTAGTACAAAAAAGCCACAGCAAGAGCTGAGGTACCTTCTAATTTCTGGGCCAAATAGAGGAAGCTAATGAATAAAAGACTGACCAGGATCAGGGAATTGAAAACGAAAAAGCCTTTGGACTCGAAGATTCTTACCAGAGGCGCGGCTGCAGCAGCATAGAGGTAAGGCTTGGCATAGAAAAGCTCCCCCCTATCATTTCTAACCAGAAATAGTCCCTGGGGCCCGGTCTGCCAACCATCCATAAATAATCTTCTCAGATCAGTCTCGGTATAGCGAAGATCAAAATCGTAGGCCAGACTCTGAGCCTGCATCAAATAAGTAGCCTCATCCCCGTAGAGCCCAATCTTATTAGGACTCAGGAAGAGGGTGGATAATATTAAAAAGGATAGAATGCCGATAAAAAACCAAAAGTAAATTTTCTTCAATGGGTTATCTCTCTGGATATCTCCTCAATTTTCTTTCGAAGCAGGGTGTTCTCCTGAGCCAGAATCTTTATTTGATTGGTCAGGTTAGAGATTTTGACCGAAAATTGAAGGGCTATGACAAACAGAAATAATATGCTAAAAAAGAAAATCACGTTATTGGGAGATAGAACTCCCAAAAATTCGGTCAAAGCCATAATGAGATCGAAACGAAGCAAAAAAATTATCATGCTAAGACCAATAACGAACCAGATAAAGGAATATTCTTCTCTCAATTTCTTTTTCCTTACCAGATCGATGATGTATATCACCAGGATAGCGCTGGCCAATAGTCCAAAGATTTTAATCTGCAAGCTCATGCTTTACCTTCCTTCTCCCGGAAAGCCCTGCCATTTATTACTGAGGGCGAGTGACCTTTCTTAGTATGTGTCTTTTGCTGAGCATAGTAACCAAAATGGATAATACCATCTTAAAGACATAATAAAATGATTTAAGGCCCTTGTGCATTGACTTATCTACATTCTCATACATTCTAACTGGCATCTCTCGGATCTTAAATCTTGCGTAATGCAACAAAACTAACACGTCAGCATCTGGATAGTCTACCGGATAAACTTCCTGAGCAAAAAATCTCAGAACTTTGCTGTTCAGGGCCTGAAAGCCGGAAGTGGGATCAGTAACCCGTTGGCCTATAAGAACAGAGGCAATGATCCCGAACAAAAACATCCCCAATTTTCGGAGCAGAGGAGCCCGGTAAGCTGATTTACCCAGAAATCGCGACCCTATGGCCACATCCACAGTTCCATCGAATACCTCCTTGAGGAGAGCGTTGATATAGGAGGGGTCATGTTGCCCATCTCCATCGATCTGAACGGCAAGATCGTATTTCTTTCCTACAGCATACTTAAAACCGGTCTGACAGGCAACGCCATAACCCAAATTAAAGGGCAAAGATATTACCTCTGCTCCTTCTTCCATAGCCACGGCCGCTGTTCTATCAGCAGAACAATCATCTACTACCAGAATGTCCAAAGAAGGAGAAAATCTTCTTATCCCCTGGATAACCCTGGAGATGTTCTTTTCCTCATTATAAGCAGGAATTATGGCTAAGACTTTCCTGGCCGCGATGGCAGCTTCTAAATCTACCGAGGCCGGGAAATTACCAGATGCTTCCTTCATCCTATCTCCTGGGTGCGCCGTCCTATCACCTTAATCTGAGTGCAAGTGGTAACCAGAATCTAGACCCTTCATCCTATCTCCTGGGTGCGCCATCCTATCACCCGGCTTTTCAGCATATTCGTGGCCCGACTCAAGACCTGAATGAGATTAAGGATTCCCAAGTATTTGGTGAAGAACCAAAATAACAAAAGAGACAAAGCCAGCAAAGCCAGACGTTCATATAGACTCATATTTACCAATCCTCCCAATAAAAGCGGCAGACATACCAGGCTCATGATCAAGATTTTTCCATCAGCTACCATGATACTTAGTTTTTGGGATATTCTGAAAATGGCAAAAACAAAGGTTAGCGCTGCTCCTAAGAACATTGCTGCTATAGCGCCTGTAGCGCCCCCGCCACGAGAAACCAGGAAGAACGCGGCTCCCAGAGATGCCACTGCTGAAATTGAGTAAGAAGAGACATAGCCTCTGGTATCAGAGGAGGGGAGAAAAATGCATCCAGAAAGAATCTCAAAAATCATAAGAAAGAAAAAGGCCAGGACGGAAAAGAAAATCAGGGGCTGAGCTGGCAGATAGTTTCTTCCAGCCAGAATCAGAATCGCTTCTTTAGAAAAGAGCACCATCAGTCCAGCCGCAAAAAGGGTTAAGGAAAAAAATTTGTCAAAGTTATCTTTAAAACTTTCCTTAAAAAATACCACGTTCTCGGCAAAACGTTTGCTCATTACGGGGAGATTAATGTAATTTACAGCATTGGAAAAGGAAAGAAGATAAAATCCATAACCTATGGCAAATTTTAAGTATCCTACTGTATCCGGAGTAGAATAGTATCCCAGGATCAGGATGCCAGATTGCATAAACAGGCCGTATAAAATTTTGGCTATATATATAAATATTCCTATTCCAAAAACAGCCCTGAATATCTTTTTGAACTCTGACTTATTGGGCACCAAAAGTCTAAAACCAAAAACCTTCAGCAGAGAAAGGACGTAGATTAGCAAAAAAAGAATAACCGTGATTAAACTACCTATAAAATAACCGTCATATTTCAAAAAAAAGACAAAAGGC
>NZ_BLRZ01000142.1 GCF_013281975.1 Candidatus Hakubella thermalkaliphila
GCCTCAAATGCCTTCAAGCTTCCTCCCCTTCGCCACCCAGAAGGGTAATTACTTCCCTCTCCAGCTTTTCCCGGTTGTAATCGATAAAGATCTCCAGGGTCGCGTTGACATCTGAGCCCTCTTCCCGCAGGTAGAAACCTCCCCTTATCTTGCGGGTCTCATCTGACAGCTCTATCCCGCCGTCTTTGCCCAGTTGGTACAGGACTCTATTTATCTCCTCAACCAGCCGCTTTCCTATCCTTTCCTGGTCCCGGGCGGAAAGAATAAGCTCACCTTTCCCCGAGGCCGTCGCTTTCAGCAGCAACTTTTTACAAAAATCTATATATTCATCCTCCGGGAGCCGGATAAACCTCTCCGTGGCTTCGTCAAAAACCCGCTCCACAAGCTTTCGCTTCTCTCTCAGGATACTGTTCCGGGACTCTAAACGGGCCACGGCTCCTATCCTCTTCTTCTCTTCCTCGGCCCGCTGGAGGGCGCGGGAAACTATCTCTTTTTTCCTCCTGTTCCCCTCGGTCTCTGCCTCATCACGGATGCTCTTTGCAAGCCCGTGGACCTCCTTCAGAATCTCTTCAACCTTTCTCTGGGCGTCAGATATGATCTTTTCTTTTATTTTCTCAAAAGACATGTCTTCCCCCGGGCCAATTTATGCTGCTGCAACCATAAGGAGAAATATGGTAGTAATCAGAGCCAGGACAGCGTAGGTCTCCACCATAGCCGGAAGCACGATGGCTTTACCAAGGGTTTCCTCCCTCTTTCCCGCCATCGCCGCCGCTGCGGTTGACACTATTCCCTGATATATGGCTGTGATAAGACCAGCGATAGCAACGGGCAGACAGGCCACAAAAATCTGGAAACCTTGCACGGCACTCAGGTTTGCTCCTCCTCCACCAAGGAGATCAAAAAAGACAATTACCAAAATGGCTATGATAAAACCATAAATACCCTGGGTACCGGGAAGAACAATCAGGACAAGCAGACGTCCAAACTTATCCGGATCCTCAGAAAGAAGTCCTGCTGAAAATTTGGCCACACTGGTGATACCAATGCCTGAACCTACTCCTGCCAACATGGCAGCAAGCGCTGCACCCAGTACTGCCCACATTGAACCACTCAGCAATAAAACCGTGTCTTGCATCCTTCAGCCTCCCTTACTTCTTAAGATAACGTTTTTGGTAAAGATACTAAATGGCCTGAACCCTTCTCCGCCACCCTCAAAAAATTTGGTAAAAAACTCAACGTACTGTAGTCTCAGGGGATGTACTACCGCGCCAATCAAATTGATCATGAGACTTATGGCGTGTAGAAAAACAAGCAAAAGGCTGCCGATGATTATCCCCACAACAGGTACCGCCATAATCATGCCACCCAAAATATTGAAGGCCCAACCGATCATGGTAGTAGCAATCCCAAGGGCCATAAGCCGGGCATAGGATACTGTATCTCCCAGAAAAGAGCTCATCTGGTACAGACTGTAAAGACCTCCCCCCACTCTGCCCAACAGGCTTTTGCTCTGCCGGTTGCGGAAGAAGACCGTCAAAAGCGATGCGGTGATAATAAGCACCAGTCCCACCTTTGCCCATAGCGGAGTCCCACCATTATTCCCACTCCAAAACATCCAAATCACCATTAGAGCCGCACCCGGCAGAAACATCAAAACGGAACCCTGGTCAATCAGACCGTCCAGGACCTTGCCGCGCCGGAAATTATCCACCATCTCCAGAAAAACCCCCAAAAAAAGCTGCAACAACCCGAAGCCAAAGCTTAACAGGAGAAACGTTATCAGCCCATCAGAGCTCAGGGGATCAAAAAGCCTCAAATTCTTAAGCACCGGCGGCAGAGATTCGGAGGGAATGGCAAACCAGCCACCGGTCAATACGCCCGCCACAACGGCCGCAACACCCCCGTAAATTAGCAGACGCAGAAACTTCTGGCCCATTTTCCCAAGGGGAATTTTCTTAAGCAACAGCCAGGAAAGAAGCGAAAGAACCAGACCGTAGCCCACATCTCCTAAAGCCAGGCCGAAGGCGACCAAAAAAAAGGGGGCTGTGTAGGGAGTAGGGTCGAGCTCTTTGGGATGGGGCGCACCATAAACTTCTGTTATAACTTCAAAAGGCTCGATCCACCGGTTATTCTCTAAAATTACCGGCGGCTCTTCATCTGGAGCCGGATCTGAATAGGAGATATCTATGGTATCCGAAGCCTCTGAAACAAGCTCGCTCGCAGCCGCCATGTTTTTCTCCTTAACCCACCCCTCGATAAGGAAAACCTGGTCGGTTGTGGCAAATTTTTTTCCTACCTCTTTTCGGAGGACAAGACTCTGGAGGTAGTCGTGGAACACCAACAACCCTTCCCTGTAACTAGCCTTTCCTTGGATCTGCTCCCTTATTTCATCCCGCCGTTTCTCCAGAGCTCCGGTCTCCTTTTGGATCTTTCTATACTCTATCTCCGGAGTATCTTTGAGTCCCGGGAAAGTTACCTCCTGGAAGCCGTGCCTTCCGAGAATGCTCGCCAGGGCCCCCTCCTCTTCCCGGTGATAAATTATAAAAAGGCACTTGTTGCGCCCATCCTCGCTTACTGTATTAAAGCAGGTATAGGAGAGTTCGCTTTCTATATCACTGGCGAACTTCTTAAAGTTACTGACAGGCAACTTGCCTGTAATTATCCCCGTTTCCCGAGTATCTCTGATATCCTCAATCTTCAGATCAAGTCCCAGCCAGGGAACCAGGCTTTTCCTCTGCTCCTCAAGATGGCGGAGGTTGCTCAAAACTCTCGCAAATTCGTTCTCCAGGGCCTCACACTCGGCGTACACCTGCTCAAAGTTAAGTTTCTCCTCTACTTTCTTGAGATCTTCCAGGCTCACAACGACTTTCTCCTTTATAAGACTGGAGAGAAAGCCCTTTTTCTCAATGTAAAATCTGCCCAGTTGATCAAGCACAAAACCCACCTTGGAAAGTTTAAGGTGTAGAGATCCAAGCTCCTCCTGATCCGCAATCTCTGCCTCATCCAGGACATCCGGTTCGATTTTCTCTCTTAAATTGGCAATATGAACAAGCTCAGCCTCCTGCAGCCCCTCCAGCAGCTCTCCTCTTATGGATTGGTGGCCCATTATGTAGACCTTTTTCATCCTGGCAATAGCCATTTAGTCTGCTTCTCTCCTGATTTCACGTACTACGAACTCGATGGTCTTCTCAAAATTTCTATTGGATTTCTCTCTTATCTCCTCGATTTCCCGGTTGGTTCTTTCCCTTAAGTTTAAGGCCTCCTCTTGTGCCTCTTTTACTGCCTCCTCCACTATTTTGCGTGCTTCTTTTTCGCCGTCTGCCATCGCCTCTCTTATAATTTCCTCCCTCTTTTCATAGGCCCGACGCAATCTCTCCCTTTTTTCTACCTCAGCCCTCTTTATTGTTTCCTCTGCTTCTTTCTCTACATTTCTTATCTCATCGAGCTTTTCTAACATATCCCAAATATCCCAAACCTTTCCAGGCCGTATGCCATGTCGTTAGCGTATGTAACAAAATAAAGTTTACTTTTGAACCTGTTCTGTTGATTTCAT
>NZ_BLRZ01000143.1 GCF_013281975.1 Candidatus Hakubella thermalkaliphila
GGCATTTCTGCGTTTGGAGATACACAAGTTGCGAACGGGAAATAGTTGGTATGAGGCAAAGGTGTCCATTATCAGGGAGGCAATACGGGCTTATCTGGGTAACCCTACCTACAGTCTTACTCCAACTGCGTAAGTCCTAAATTTAATTAAGTCGAAGTCCTCTTTATACCTCTGGTAGTGTTCGCAAGCCGGATGGGAAGAATCACCGGTCTTTATTCTGCCCTCTTTTTCCCATAACCACCAATCATTATAAAAGTTGCCACCTTCAACCTGGTGGCTGGATGTTGCGGTTCCCCACAGGAATTTTTTATGCTTTAATTGTTCCATTATAATCTCCTAACCAAATACCTTAGTTTCGTAGGGTTTAAATGATCCAACTTTTTCGGTGTTGATAAAAACTCTTAGCATTATTGGGAGCCTCTACTCTAAATTTTAACTAAGTCTAGCAACTAAGTCTAGCATCCCTTTCGAGTACATTTTTAAATGAGGCGACGAGGAGCTTCGGAACCATCAGGTGGGAAAAAGTTGAGGGTGAGCCTATGCGGGTAAGGACACTGAGTTTTGCCGGGAGTACTTTTACCTCGCGGCAAGAATACCTGGACTATCTGGACGGCTGCCTGGCGTCGCGGGAAAAGTGTGACTTGCTGGTCTTCCCCGCCCTTCTTTCGCTACTCCTCGCCTGGCGCTTCGGGGAGCTGGGGAGCCCAGGGGACCTGGCTGAGGCTGTGCGGGCCTTGGTCAGGCTGCCCGCCGCCTGGCAGGATGACCTGGCCGAGACGCACCGGGCGCTTGCCCGCGGGCTGTCGGTCCACCTGGTTCCCGGCACTTCTTTCACCGTCGAGGGAGACAGGGTCTTTCAGGAGGCCTGCCTGATCTCTCCAGAGGGGGAAATCCTCGGCAGCCAGCGGCAGGTGTTTCTTTCCCGGGAGGAGCGGCAGTGGGAGCTTTCCCGGGGTGAAGAGGTACCCGTCTTTGCCACAGAACTGGGGATGCTGGGGATCATCGTGGGCACCGACGCCTGGTACCCCGAAACGGGACGGGTCCTCGCCCTGCAGGGGGCCGAAGTGGTCTGCCACTGCGGCGCGCTGCCCGCCGGGGAAAACTGCTGGTGCCAGTTGGCGGGGATGTGGGCGCAGGTGCAGCAGAACCAGTTTTTCTGCGTGGAGAGCCAACTGGCGGCGGTGATTGCCGGCCGGGAATTCGCAGCGGAGTCGCTTATTCACGCTCCCTGTGAGATGACGGCAGGGTATACCGGCATCGTGGCCGGAGGTGGGCTGTCCGGCGAGCCGCTGGAGGCGCACCTGGACCGGGAGGCGCGCCTTGGGGTCATTCGCCAATACCCGTTGTTGAAACTGCTGGACCCCGCCGCCTACAGCCCGCTGGGCTGCCGGGGGGGGGGTGGGAACCCGTGAAAGTCAGGGAGCGGCTGCTTTTGCGCTACCTTGACTGGCGGACACGCCGTGCGTTGCTGGACAGGCATTTACGCGGCCAAAAAATAAGCCCATCGGGCAACTGTCAGACGATTGACCGCCGGCGGGTGCGCGTTGGCGCCGCGCAGCTTGAGGTGAGGCTCTTTAGTGATCCCCGGGAATATATCGACGAAATGTGTAGGTTTACGGCGCTGGCGGCCGCCCAGGGCGTACAACTGCTGGTCTTTCCGGAATACAACTCCCTGCAGCTTTTGCGGCTCATCGCGGGCATCACGGCGCTGACCGAAGAGATGGTGAAAGGGGAAGGTGTCTCCCCGGTAAAGCCGGCCGACCTTTTCCGCTTTGCTGGCCCGGGGTTCGGGCGAGTGGCAGAGCTGACCTTTTCCTTTCTCTCCCGTGCCCACGGCATCTACATCATGGCGGGCAGCTTCCCACTGCCGGCGGGCAGGCAGGTGCTCAACAGGGCGCTGCTTTACGGGCCGGACGGCAGGCTCATAGGGTGTCAGGACAAGGCACACCTGACGCCCCTGGAAGACGATTGGGGCCTATCACGGGGAGGGTCGTTTGCCGTATTCCCGACGCCGCTTGGCCGGCTGGCCATGCCCGTTTGCATGGACGCCACCTACTTCGGGACGTTCCGTATCCTGGAGAGCTTGGGCGCGGAAATCGTCATGGTGCCCATCGCCAACCCCGAGCCCTATAACTTCTGGCTGGCGCTGCGGGGTGTCTGGCCCCGCGTCCAGGAAAGCCAGGTCTTTGGGGTGAAAAGCGCATTGGTTGGCAGTCTGTTCGGCCGCACGCTGACCGGCAAAGCCGGCGTCTTCGCTCCGCTTGAGCTGACGCAGCGGCGAGACGGCGTCCTGGCCGAAACGGAGTCGGCGGAGCGGGAAGGTTTCGTCGCCGCCACGCTGGATCTGGAGGCCTTAAGAGAACTGAAAGCAAACCACCCTTACCTGAGGGACGAAAACCCGGCGCTGGCGCGCAAGTACTTTCCCGCCGTTTACGGCCAGGCGTCGCGCTGAGCCGGCGCGGAAGGGCGCTCCTTGGCGCGCACATCTTTTTCCGGGTAAAAGAGGAAGATTATACCGCCCGCCAGGACAAACAGCGCCGCCACCGGCCCCGTTAGCCTCACGCCGAGCGGATTGGCCGCCGTGGCGCCGAAAAAGTGCAGCAAAAGCCCGGTCAGGAACGTGGATAGACCCAGTACCGTCTTCAGGACCAGCCCCTGTGTCCCGAAATACATGGCTTCACGCCTCTGCCCGGACAGGTCCTCCTCCAGGTCGGTGCAGGCGGCGACCATGGCGTCGGGCAGGACGAACAGGCTGGACAGGGGCAGTCCGGCGAAGGCTGAGACGGCTAAGGCAAAAATGAAAGGGGCCAGGCCCAAAAACGGCTGGCCAAAGAAAAAGAACAGCAGCAACACCGGGACAAATAGGGACATGGACCCAATCATCACTGCTTTAGGTCCTGTCTTTTTGGCCAGGAAATTGACCAGGGGGAAGGCAAGAAAAGACACGCCGAACGTGGCGGCAAAAAGGGTGGAGGTCTCCTCCTTGGGCAGACCGAGCAGCAGGGTCACGTAAAAGGGCAGGCACAGCGTGACGATATTGAAGCCAAATCAGAAAGTGGTGTTGCCGGCCAGATAAATGCGGAAGGCCCTGTTGCGGAAGGTGGTGGCGACCGCCTTCCGCAGGCCCAGGCTGGCCGGCTTAGCCTCAGCGTAGTCCTTTTCTCGCACAAGCAGCGGCAGGTACATCAGGACCAGGCCGGCCACGGCCATGCTCCAAACCATCCCTCTAAGGTCAAGAAGCCGGATGAGCTGGCCCGAGCCCACCAGGGCGGCGGCGACGCCGAGGAGGGAAAACACCGCCCGCAGCGTAGCCAGGTCTAACCGGTCGCGCGCGGTGCGGGCTAGCTCGGGCATCAGGGCGAGATAAGGGGCGACGTAGACAGTAAAGAGAATGGGTTCTTCTCCCTTAAGTGTGGGTAACTGGCCTAAAAGCACCCCGTATCTTCAGGAAGAAATACTGCATATCTCTATACCCATA
>NZ_BLRZ01000144.1 GCF_013281975.1 Candidatus Hakubella thermalkaliphila
CTTCTCTACCAGCTCCTTATGCACTGCTCCCTTATAGTCTTTTGCCTTTCTTAACTTTGAGCTGTCTTTTATCAGTTCGAATAGCCATGTTTCTAACGTGTCTCCAGATGAGCTCAGATATCTATGGCAAACAAAGTTGTTCGTCTTTTCATTGCGCACACTTCTCAGATCTTGATTAGCCTTTTCAGTAAATTGCCTACCTTTCTGAAACGTGTTGATCCATTTCTCGATTTCTGCGATGATGAAAAGGATATACTCTGAGTTTTTCTGAGCAATTCCAGTTCCTTCTGCATTGCCTACAAGATCTTGGAGGATTTCTTGGATTTTCCTTTGGTTTTGAAGCTTACGCAATTTCTTATACTTTTTCCGTAGGTCACCTCTCAACCCCCACTTTTTCTGTTTTGAAACTGCGTAGAAGGCTTCCACCTCAGAATCAATATCCTTCAAGTCCCTTCTCATTTCCTCGTAGTATCTCCTCGCCTCGCGGAAATAAGTAAGAAAAGTATCATATTTTTTTTCAAGAGATTTGAGGAAATCGAGGGCTGACCTTAATGCCCCATGTCCATATGAATCTGAGCCTTGATCTTTGTTTAGGATTTCAAGTACCTTGTTTCTCAAGCGGTCTTTGAAGTCTGTATGATATTTCTCTTTGTAGAAATTTGCCACAGCGTAGAAAGTGTTGGGGGCAGGTCCGGCTTGATGCTTATCACTCCGCCTGCCCAATATCCTGGTTTCAAAATCATCCAGAATGGCTTTTGTTTCGCTAACGGCCCTACCCAAATTCCCTATGGAATCAAAATGAAAACTCGGGAATTTGGGCATGCCAACTTGCTGAAATTTACCTACTAACATAGCTTGTGATGCAAAAGTCTTTTGTTGCTCAGGGTCTTTTAGGCCGTAGACGATTTCTTTGTCAAATCTGGTTGCGCCATTCAACAAGAAATCCTGGACTTCACTTTCGCCTGCGGTGCCACTTAAATAAGAAGGTTCCAAGAACTGATTAAGGATGTCAATCGCGATCTTTTGAGAGAATTCCGTTTTGATGGAATCTAGATCAATTATCAGCTTATAGTTTCCAAAGGCACCATAAAGAAGAGCACGGGTAGGATTTTCCTTGGTCATGATACGGTTAGTGTTAATATGGGCCACAACTTGGTCATAGAAAGTTTGAGTAACCTTTCCCTCTTTCTTGGCTTCCTCTTCTTTGGAATAAGCGATTCCGAAATGATAGATGTATTCAACAATAGCAGGAACTGTCCCATGGAAGTATTTGATTTGAGTCCCGTCTTTGCCAGCAATCTTACCTCCGTCCAGAAAGTATGTAACATAACCCTCCGAGGCCAATTACTGTTATAGGTTTCATGCTGATCCCTCCAAAACTATGTTATTATCGTTGGCATTGTCTCTCATATTTATCAGCCTTCCGCAGCAGGATAATCTTCATTACTCTCTTCAAGTCTGCCGCTGCGCTTTGGTCTTTTATGTCAGTTTGTAACTTCTGGCCCTGGCAAAATTGCGAAGTTCCTGGGACAACTCTCGACGACCTTTGTTTAGAATCCGTATCTTCATTTCTCAATTCTGCCTCAAGCATAGCACCCTCACCGGTACCGCTGATAGGTCAGCTCATACTCATCCATAACCACTATGCTCTGGCTATCGTCCAGTTCTCCTGTAGTAAAGTCGTGGCTCTCTTTGCTCTCCTGGTAGCTTATCGAGGGAAGGATCTCTATTGAGCCTTCAGGGCTCTTACTACGCCTGCCTCTAATCTTGGCCACCACTTTCCGCTTCTGGGGACCGTCCGGCGGGAGAGGGATGGGGCAACCCTTACCTGCCCGCACTTTAAGCTTACGCCGTCCGGCCAGGATATACTCACCCAGGATATCATTGCCTCTCTGCACCTGGATTATGCCGCTCAGTACCGGCAGAGTTAGCCAGTAAAAGAAATAGCCCAGGCCACACAGGACCAGAAATCCAGCAAACCAGGGCCAAAGTTCTAAGATTTTGGTTAGCCAACTTTTCTCGATCCTGAAGTCGACCAGCTCAGCCCAGGCTTCATAGCGCTCCCCACTAGTGAGGGTGCCGGCCAGATAGGCAGTCAGGCTGTAGGACTCCTCCTTTGGGGGCAGATCAGTCTGCACAACGAAAACGCCCACACCCCTTTGGGGGTCCTCAGAAAGACGTATGGTATCCACCAGTTCACCCTGGGAATCCGTCAGAGTAACCCAGATGATGCTCCGGGGATCGTCCCGGAAGAGCTCTTGAGCTTTGGCAGGCCGGCCGGCTTGCCTAAGTTGTACCTCTATCTCCAAAGGCTCTCCAAGAATATAATCAGCGTCACCTTCGGGAGAAACCACTTCCAGATAGGGCAGCGGCTTCACCTCGATGGGAAATTGCACTTCGGAAATGATCACCGGGCCGCCCTTAACTGTGAGGGTAACCAGGTATTGGCCCGCCTCATCATAGGGAACTATATCTTTGCCCCGGTAGAGTCCTTCTTCTATCTTCTCGAACTCGACAAGAACTTCTGCACCCCCGGCTTTATCACCCGAGCCCCCATCCACAGCGGGTAGGCAGGAAGCTCTTTTATGGGTGAACCATCCCGTTTGCGAAAACTGGCCAGAAGCTCCATGGTCTTGCCCTGGGGATAGGGCGAAAGAGGCTGAAGCAGTTTGGCCTCCACTCGGATGAAAGCTCGTCCCACCTCCACCCGGCCGCGGCCCTTAGTGATCGTATACTTCCACATCCCGGGGGCAGGCTCGGAAATAGCGTAAATCTCGAAAAGGCGACCACTGGAATAGGCTACATCTGGGTCCTCTGGTCTCACTTTTTCGCCATCGCCTCGGATCAGACTGAACTCTACTTCCGCCCTTTCCTTTAACACAGAAAAGGTCACTTTTTCGAGATAAGGGTCTATCTTCACCTCAAGTCCCTCTTCGGGAACTTCATCCCAGTGGAGCTCCGGAATACGCAAAAGCTCAAGCAGGATTGTACTATAGATCTTATCCAGCTCCGCTTCTTTCACTGAAGGCAGCCCGAAAATGCGCCCCCTGGTTATCTCCCCCCAAAATTGCTTATCTTCGGGCCAGTATTTCCCCTCCACATCCACAGCTACCACGTATAGTGAGACCTCCGCCATGTTTTTGGCCACAAACTCTTTAATCTCTTTAAAATAAGCTTCCTTGGAGAGCTTACGAGGATCATCCGGCTCACCATCGGTAAAGATGACCACAGCCCTCTCCCTACCTTCCTCCGCAGAAGCAAAAGATTGAACAGCCAGCTGTAGTGCATTGATGAAGCTTGTATCACCCAGATCTAAAGGCACAATTTTGCTTTCAATAGAAGAGATGGCCTGTCGATCCAGAGGCATAAGTGGTACCATGGCCTCTACAGGGGCGGTGGTCCCAAAGTTGATCAGTCCCAGATGGTGGTCGAATATGTCGGTGTAAAAAGCAGCCAGGTACTTAGTGAAGTACCTG
>NZ_BLRZ01000145.1 GCF_013281975.1 Candidatus Hakubella thermalkaliphila
AAGGATCAGGCTTCATACTGCACCTCGTTTCTTCTTTTCGACGAACACTTGGGATATCGCCGTCGATCTTTGAAGCGCTTACCCGGCTGTGCGACAGGGCGAGGCCCCGTGATCGGTTCGAATAGTATCTCATCTTTGTCGTTAACCCTACAAGCCCTGAGCACCCCTTCCCGGGCGAACTTCTGAGCGGTCTGATGATGGATTCCGAGTTGAGCGGCCACTTCGCGCGTAGTCAGCCATCCGGCCTCACGCATGTGTTCTTGAAAGCTCCGAATGTCGTAAGCGCGTCGCAGATTTCTGACAATCTGACGAGTAAACTTTTTGCCCCGACCGGTTCGCAGTCCTCGGCAGTTGAGTGTCTCAGCAATCTCCCCGTCGGTCTGTTCCATGGTCAAAGCCCTGATTTGCTCAACAATGTCAGGAGGAGTCCGGAATCGCTCGGCTGCATTAGGGGGTACCGGCTGTTGCAAGGATGTGGTAGTGCCGCCTTTCCAACGAATGCCGATGCGAATGATTTTTCCCTGCCGCTTGAGGGTGACATCTTCGATCAGCAAGCGGAGCATGCGCTTGCGGTCCCGTGCCGGCGTCCGTGGATCTTTCCAGACTCGCGGAAGGTCAGAGGCAAGAAGAAGGATGCGCTCTTTGTCCCCCTCGCTCAGCTCCGGGCTCTCACTCTCACAGATGCGACGATATTCCTCTTCAGCCAGGGATAAGGCTTGCAGCTTTTCGTTCCATTGTCTCTCCAATTGATCGGCCACCAGTCGATTTTCCGGCCGCACCAGCATGTACTGGCGCTGAGCCAGTTCCGCCTCTTCCCGGGCCCGCTGGACTTGGGCCAAGCGCAGACGATTGACCTCCGTCTTGCGAGCCCGCAGCTCTTCAAAAACCTCCAGCGCGATCTCCAGGGAAGCTGGAGTCATGGCCTCCAGAACAACTTGGGCTATGGCCTCATCCAGGCCTGACCCCGGGATACTCTGGCAGATCGGCTCAGCAGCTTGGATACCCCGCCTCTGACAAACGTAGTCGGGTACCGGATGTCCTTGACTCACGTAGTAGCGAACCGTCATCCGCTGCCCACAGATCCCGCACAGAACCAAGCCTTGTAATAGAGCCGGCCCTTCCCGAGGAGGGCTTTTTCGCCGATCGGCTCCGTAGCCATTGGCATTTTCCCGAAGCTTTACTTGATTGGCTTCATATTCTTCCCAGGTGATATAGCCCGGATGGACATTAGGCAGGAAAACCTGCCATTCTTCTTGGGGCAGTCTCCGGTAGCGCACTTGCCCTCCTCCCAGCTTACGCTGCCGGGTTCGGCCGTAAACGTAGGCTCCGGTATAGCGCGGGTTGTGAAGGACATTGAGCACCCGACTATGTTCCAGGGCCGCCCAGACAACCTCGCCTGCTCTGGGTCCACTGGCCAGTCGGCGCGGCCATTGAATGCCTTCTCGGGAAAAATGTCGCACGACTTGCACGGCCGAACCCGTACGACGAAAAGTTTCAAAAAGCAGACGCACCGTTCCTTGGATTTGCTCGTCCGGATCAAAGGCCAAGCGCTGTCCATCAAAGATATATCCAAGGGGCGGTCGGATCCACAGCTCACCGCGGCGGGCCTTGTTGAGTTGTCCGCCTACAAGTCTAGCCTTTAGCACATGCAGTTCGGCCTCGCTCATGGTCCCTTTCAGCCCCAGGAGCAGCCGATCGTTAAAGTGGCTGGGATCGTATAGACCATCTTCATCCAGAATCAGAGTTTCCGAAAGTGCACAAATTTCCAGAAGCCGGTGCCAATCGGTCGAGCTGCGGGCCAGCCGAGAAACTTCCAGGCCCATCACTAGCCCCACGCGACCCAGGCCCACTTCAGCCACCAGACGCTGAAAGCCGTTTCGCTGCGCAGAGCTGGTACCAGAAAGTCCCAGGTCCTCGTCAATAACTACGATTTGCTCCGAGTTCCACCCCAATGCTTGAGCACGGCGTTTCAGATCATACTGTCGAGCTGTGCTCTCTCGATTCTCCTGAACTTGGCGCAGCGAGGACTGCCGTACATACAGGTAAGCCAGTCTACTTAAATGCTCCCCTGTAACCTTGCTCGTGACGCTCATCGTCCCCCCTCCTCATGGCAGGCCAGAATCATGCCTGCCAGCAGCACCGTTAAATCGGCGCGATTCGTTAGGGGAAGCTCGGCTAGGGCAACCACGGGGGCTTCCATTTCGCAACGGGGGAGGCCAGGTGGGCCGACCAGTGCCGAGAGGGCGCTGATCCAGGCACTCATGCCACGAGACAGAAATAGAGCTAGTCCATGTCCGCATTTTCCTGTAGCATTGCCTCCCAGGGCTTGAAGGCGGAGTGCTTCGTACTGCTCCAGAATATAGTCCCCATCCAATGGGGTGCTCATGGTGTTCCCTGTCCTTTCCTCGGTCGTTTTTTTTTGCGCCGGGCCAACGCCCGCTCTAAAGTACGGGGGTTGATTTTGACTCCAAACTGCTTCTCCACCACCGGAACTGCCTTTTCGGCCTTAGTCGTTCCAGACTCCGCTTGCCATTGCTCGACAAAATCTAAAATCTCATCCGTGCACTTGTGAGCACCTTGGGGGCCGCGACGGCGTGGAAGCAGCCCTGGGATACCCTGCGCCTCAAAGACCGCCTCCGCTTTGTAAAAAGCCTGGCGACTGAGGCCGAAAGATTCGGCCACTTCCGTGACCGACCGGCCCTCCACCTGATGGCGCCGGAGCATCTCGTACTTGACCTGAACCCGGTCGTGGGCATCGAAAAACTCCTGACTGCGGAAGGCTTCGTCCCGAACCGAGTCGGGATCAGGATGCAAAGCACCTTGCTCGCGCAAGAGGGCAATCTTGGACTTCCTATCCTGATGTGGTTTAGATCGAGACATGGCTGTAATCTTAATTATATACATCTCAAGGCCGATGTCAAGTCTTTTTATTCCTTTATTACCCTCAATATCAGGAGTTTTAAAGCCTATTCCGAACCATCGACAGGAGCATATTGGGAAGTCTGGTAAATAATTAAGTTGACAGTCGGGACGAAATTTGGTTGACATTACTTCCCTCTCGAATCGATCAGATCCCGCAGCCGAAGCAGATCCTCCACCCGAAAACGAGAGCGGCCACAGCCTACACTCAGGTAGGGATCGGGAGGTAGCCAGTCGGTCCAACTGACCGGAAGGGAGCGCAGAGTGCCGTCTGGAAACTCCACCGTCACCCGTTGCTCCCCCCATAGCATTTTGGCAATTACGAAGGGAAAAGACTGGCCCCGCTGAGGATGAAAGGGGTGGACAACCCGAATCTTCTGTCGATCTTTCTTATCACTTGCATCTA
>NZ_BLRZ01000146.1 GCF_013281975.1 Candidatus Hakubella thermalkaliphila
GTGGTAGTCAGGATAACCGGGAGTGGCTTCGAGGGTGTGGACTGAAATGGTTGGTAATGGTAATGGTAATGGTAATGGTAATGGTAAAGCTTGCGAGCGGTGGTCAGGATAAAGGGGTATTCTTTATCGGTAGAATCAGCGGCTAGTGGCCGGTATTCTACAGTGGAGAACTGACCTATGCCGCGGGAAAATTTGCCTTTGTGCAGTATGGGTGTACCGGGATGGTCGATAGAGGTGCAGGGCCATTGTAAGCCTGCTTCTTCGAGACGCTCTATAGTCATGCCTAAGAAGTAGTGTGGTGTGAGTTCTCTTATTTCATCCCATACTTCAGCCGGAGAGTTATAGTTCCAGTTAAGGTTGAATTTTTGTGCCAGTGCCTGGATTATTTCCCAGTCGGGCTTGCTTTGCCCGCGTGGTTTGATGGCCCGGTGGATGAGCTGTACTCGTCTTTCTGTATTGATAAAACTGCCGTCTTTTTCGGCAAAGGAGACGGCGGGCAGTACTACATGGGCGTATCGAGCTGTTTCGGTCAGGAAGATGTCTTGTACTACCACGAACTCCATGTTTTCTAAGGTTTCACGAACGCGTTCGGTATGTGGACTGGAAATAATGGGGTTTTCTCCCATGATATAGATTACTTTAGGGCGCCTGCTGGGGTTGTCGTGGAACATATCGGGCATGGTGCGGCCGGCTACGTCGGAGAGCTCGACACCCCAGGCTTTGGAGAACTTGGCGCGTATTTCATCGCTGACGCTGTCAACCGGGACGGGATGCTCGAACTCTATACTGGTTATAGTTTCTACCTGGGTTGTGTTGTCTTTTTGTTCGATCTGGCGAGCTTTTTTGAGGCGCTGCCAGTAGGTACCTGTCCCTCTGTCGCTGTGTACCGGTTGATAACCGCTGAAGACGTTGGGCAGGCAGCCCATATCGCAGGCGCCCTGTACGTTGTTTTGACCGCGCAGGGGGTTCATGCCGGCGTGGGGTATACCCACATTGCCGGTGAGGAGGGAAAGGTTGGTTAAGGCTACAACATTTTCGGTGCCGCAGGTGTGCTGGGTTACTCCCATGCAGTAGACAATAGCACCACTGTCGGCAGCAGCGAAGAGACAGGCTGCAGTGATGATGTCTTCGGCGGGAACTCCGGTTATCTCTGAGACGTAGGCGGGGGTGTATTTGGCTACTATTTGTTCTAAGTATTTATAGCCCTGGGTACGGTTTTCGATGTATTCTTTGTCTTGCAGATCTTCTTTGATGATGACGTGTGCTAAGCCGTTGAAAAGGGCTATGTCGGTGCCGGGCTTGAATTGTAAATGGACATCGGCTATGTCGGCTAATGGAATACGACGCGGGTCGGCTACGATGAGTGTGCCGCCGTTCCTGACTGCTTCACGAATCCGGTACCCGATGACCGGATGGTTTGCTGTGGGATTGGAGCCGGTTACTAGAATAGCACCGGCACCTGAGAGTTCTTCTATGGTGTTGGTCATTGCTCCGCTGCCAAATACTGTGGCCAGACCGACCACGGTGGGAGCGTGTCAGAGACGGGCGCAGTGGTCAATGCTGTTGGTACCCAGGGAGCGGAGTAGCTTTTGGAAGAGATAGGCTTCTTCGTTGGTTACTCTGGCTGAGCTTATACCGCCCAGGGCTTCGGGACCGTATTTGTCTTGTGCTTCTTTAAATTTGGTTGCTACTAAGTCCAGGGCTTCGTCCCAGGTGGCTTCGACAAAGGTGCCGTCTCGTTTGATCAGGGGGGTGGTGAGACGGTCGGGGTGGTTGACAAAGTCGTAACCGAAACGCCCTTTTACGCAAAGCTGTCCTTTATTGACAGCATTATCACGGTCGCCGCGGACCGAGACTATTTGGTCTCCGCGTATGCCTAGATAAATGCCGCAACCGCTACCACAGTAAGGACAAATACTCTTCACTTCACGTTCTGGCTTCCGCATATTTTTGGGGACTAAGGCGCCCACGGGACATCTCACAACGCACTCTCCACAGGACTCGCATTTGGATTCTCCGATCGGCTTGTCCATAAGGGTGCTGATCCTGGTATCCAGTCCCCGGAAGGCAAAGCTGATAGCACTGACCCCGTTAATCTCATCACAGGTTCGCACGCAAATGCCGCAGAGAACACACTTATTAGGGTCACGGATAAAGAAGGGGTTCGAATGATCAAGGGGAAGGTCTCTGGCGGTTCGCTTTAAGCGCTGCAGACGTCCTTCCTCAATGCCGATATAGGCGGCGATCTCTTGAAGTTTGCAGTTGGTGTTCTGGGCGCACTGGAGACACTCGGAATAGTGGTTTACGATCAGGAGTTCGGCGGCAATGCGACGCATTTTATTTATCTCCGGACTTTCCGTTATTACCACCATCCCCTCCTCAACTGGCGCCTTGCAGGAGATGGTAAGACCCCTTCCTTCGATCTCAATCATGCACAGCCGGCATCCTCCAAAGGGCTTCAGATCAGGATGATAGCAGAGATGCGGGATATATATGCGGTGCTCAAGCGCCACGCTGAGTATAGTATCCCCTGCATTTGCCGTGACCTTTAACCCATCAATTGTAAAGCTGATTTTGTCCATCATCTTTAACCCCTTTTTCTTACTTCGATAGCAAACAGTCAATCGTGAAACTGATCCCAATCCGTCATCTTTAATCTCCGTTAGTTAGTCGTCCGGGAACACACTCCACCGCGCTGAAGCGCTTCGGGCATACGCTCAGGCATATCCCACATCGAGTACACTTATCCTGGTTGATCACATGAACCTCCTTCTTGCCGCCTTTAATTGCTCCGACGGGACACTCTCTAAGACAGCGCAGGCAAGCTTTGCACTTATCCGGCACAATATAATAGGAAATGAGCCCTCTGCACACTCTCGCTGGACACTTCTTTTCAAGGATATGGGCCTCATATTCCCCGCGGAAATAACGAATGGTACTGAGGACAGGGTTCGGTGCAGTCCGTCCCAGAGCACAGATCGAGCCTATTTTAATGCCCTCACCCAACTCAATAAGCAGGTCGATGTCCTCTATCCTGCCCTTCCCTTCCGTTATAGCGTTAAGGATCTCTAACATCTGCACACTTCCCAATCGGCACAAAGAGCACTGCCCACATGATTCCTTCTGGGTGAAGCCCAGGAAATAGCGAGCTACATCTACCATGCAATCATCTTCATCGAGGACTACCAGCCCTCCCGAACCCATGATCGCTCCCGCGGCGGTCAAAGATTCATAGTCTATACCGTAATCCAGGTGCTCCTCACAGAGACAGCCGCCTGAAGGGCCGCCTATTTGCACCGCTTTGAAGGCCTTGCCACCTGC
>NZ_BLRZ01000147.1 GCF_013281975.1 Candidatus Hakubella thermalkaliphila
CCCAAGACCCAGATTAAAGAAGATACTGTCGAAGCTGAAGCCCAGAAAGACGCTTCCGAGACCGAGACCAAAGAGGCCGCGCCCCAGCCCGAGGCCCAAGATGCCCCTGTCCCTTATCCCACTCCTGCGCCCGATGTCAAACAAGCTATTCCCTCCACTGAGCCAAGAGAAACAGCCTCAGCCACGCAGGAAGGCAAGGAGGGAAAGGAAGCCAAAGATAAATCTCTTGAGTCAGTTCTAGAGGAGATGAAAAAGGAGGCTCGCTCCTAGAGATCTGGCCTTTTGATTTCCTCTGGCTCTGGTGTCGATCCCAACCAAAGGCTGAGAAGGACCTGTAAAGTGCCACGGGCTTTGCCCGTGGGTATCTACTGATGCACCATCTATTAGTAGGTTTGGGAAAAGGACATGTTAATCTGTCTGGTGGGACCCATGGCCTCGGGCAAGACCGAGGCTCTCAGCATTTTCCGAGAACTGGGAGCAGAGATCATTGAGTCTGACCACATGGCCCGAAAAGTGGTAGCTCCTGGTTCGCCGGTTCTGGCCCAGCTGGCCCAGGAGTTTGGGGAGGACATCCTCCTTCCCGATGGTCAGTTGGACCGCTCCAGGCTGGCCCATCTGATTTTCTCCCAGGAGGAGAAGCGAAGGAAACTGAATTCCATCATTCTCCCCCCCATCATAGAGATAATTGATCTTGAAGTTCGTCGTCTGAGGGGAACCGGTCGGACAATCGTGCTGGAAGCTCCATTGCTCTTCGAGACCGGATATGAGAACAATTGTGATTACATAGTCTGCGTGGACGCCGATGACGAGTTCCGACTGAGAAGGCTGATCCAAAAGACGGGTCTCTCCGAGGAGGAGGCTTGTCTTCGCATCCGAGGCCAAAATCTCCAAATTCCTGCCCACAAAGTAGACTTTGTTATTAAAAATGAGGGCGATAGGGAGGAGTTGGTTAGAGAAGTGAAAAGAGTGTGGGATGAATTCGCTAGAAGAAGCCGTAAAGAGTCTCAATGAGCAGGTAAAGAGGTGAGGTCCAGACTCACCTTCACACATTGATCAATAGCCCGCATGGTCAGGTCGTTGAATCGCCCCGTCGCATCAAATTCCTGTTGCATCTTCGGGTCACCCGTGCTAAAGTGGAAATCGGAAGGGGTCTGACATATGCACAAATCGCCCATGCACCGCGGCGCGCCACGGTGCATGGGCGATTCCTTTCTATTTGGGTTACACTTAAAAGGAGAATCCGATTTTTATTTGGCTATGTCAACAAAAATAGCTCCATCACGTAACTTTAGAACAAAGCCCAATTTTTGGTTGATATTCACCCTCACCCTGTCTCCTCTCTCTACAAGGGAGAGGGAACGTTACACCTTCTCCCCATAGGAGAGAGTGGGGGTGAGGGGAGGAACTGCAAAATCGCGGTCGAGTCTTACGGGGAGGAGGTGAGAACCATCTCACTGCAAGCCGTCACGCAATTACTCGAACGCGCCCTCAACGATGAAACCTTTTTCGCGCAACTCAAGATGAGCTTTGATGAAGCGATCAAAGACTACCACCTGACGCCCGAGGAGGTCGCCGCGCTGAAGAGTGGCGATCAAGACGCTCTGCGCGCCATGGGCGTGGACAAGCGGCTGGCCAGGGGCGGCGCAGGCGCCTTTTGGCGCTGACGCGCGCTGGTGAGTGCGGGGGCGCGGTTTACCCTGAGCATCCTGAGCAAAGGCGAAGGACGAAGGGGCGGCGCGGCTACGCACTTCACAAAGGTGGTTGATTAAGGTTCTCGGGGCTGGGCTTGCGAGTGATGCGGATGTGGCCGGGCTGCACGACTGTGAAGCAACCGCTCAATGCTTCTCCGTTTTCCTGCACGAGTTGCCTGACGGTCTGGGCTGGCGCCTTGCGGGCGTTGCCGGGAAAGCGAATCAAGATCACACCGGGCGAGTCTGCGCGGCTCACGAAGACCAGCCAGCCAAAGTCTTTGTCCTCGGTGAGGAGGATACGCTGTTCCTGCGCAGCCTGCGCGATGAGTTCGCTGTCGTCGGAGCGGCATGTCACTTCGCTCACAGCGAGCACATCGTAGCCCGCGGTTCGCAAAGCGCGCACGACGGCAAAGTCGCAACTTTCGTCGGCTAGAAAGCGCACGGTAGAGGTGGTCATCAGGCCGTTTGCAGCAAAATGGTTTCGTGCGCTAGTGAGTCGGCGGCATACGCCAATGCAGCCCGAATGTCTTCGGGGGTCAGACGCGGGTAGGCGTCCAGCAGGTCAGCCTCTGTCGCACCTTCACTGAGTTTACGGAGGATGAGTTCGACCGGAATGCGCGTCCCGCGAATCACCGGCTTGCCCAGCATCACGGCAGGATTGATTTCGATACGATCAGTCACCATATAGCGCTCCTTCGCTTGCTGATATTGGCACGCTCAAAGTATACGCTATCTCAGGATAGGAGGCAACGAGCAGGCAGGCACGCAAGTGTATGTCATCTGTCATCAGAGGCCCAGACTCACCTTCACACATTGGTCAATCGCCCGCATGGTCACGTCGTTAAATTGCCCCAGCCGTTTGACCACACTGGTCTTGGGAACGGTGAGGATGACTTCCGCTTGAATGACCGAGTCCCCATCCAACCCGGTGCCTTCAGCCTCTGGGGAGTCCTGGCGCACAATGAGGTTGGGGGGGGTATTCTCGCCTGGGAAGTTGAGAAGAAATGGCCGCGACAATGAGATTGGGGCTAAAGCGGTTGCCCACATTGTTCTGGATGATGACGGCTGGGCGCACCTTGGTCCGTGTCGGCTCAGTAACGTACGGGAAGGACACCAGAACGACGTCGCCGCGGCAGAAAGTCTGCTCCTTACTCATCCCAGCGCCAGACTCCCTCGGCTGCGGTGGCCTGTAAAGGTACGCTTTCTGAGGTAATGCCAGCGGCTTCCCGAGCCATTGCTTGATACCCCTCGGCCAACAACGCCTCGAATTCTTGCTGCCGCTGCCGTTCTAACCAATCTTGCAAGAGCTGACGCACCACCTGGCTGCGCTTCTGCCCCAGTCGTCGTGCTGCCGTGTCTACTGCCTGCAAGAGATCCGCTGGTAAAGTAAGCATCACACGTTCCATACGAAATTGCCCTTTCTATATTGATATTTACGCGTCCAAAGTATATACTATCTCAGGATAAGAGTCAACAAATCAGTTTTGATGTGGCGAAATTCCAACACGCCGAAGGGGGTTTCCCAGCGCGCGGGGCGCGCCGTCGCGACACTGGTGATCACGGGCACGTACTCGGGACTCAGACCGTAGAAGGCCCGCGCGGATTGGCCACTTACGTACG
>NZ_BLRZ01000148.1 GCF_013281975.1 Candidatus Hakubella thermalkaliphila
ATGATAGAAAACCCCCTCTGAAGAGGTGTTTTTTAAAATAAGTGCGGAAGTCGGGAGGCTTGAGAAACTCTTCAAGTAGAACTTCTCCAGGATGCGTTGGTGCCAACTTCTTAGTCATTTTTGATCTCCTAATGATAGTCTGTTATCTCGACATCATGAGCATCTCCGTCCAGCCATCGAAAGCAGATTCGCCATTGGTCATTGATTCGGATGCTATGCTGTCCCTCTCTGTCGCCAGAAAGTTTCTCAAGCCGATTTCCTGGGGGAACCCGAAGGTCGTCCAGAGTCTCTGCCGCATCCAGGATAGCTAGCTTTCTCTGCGCCAGACGTTGAAGCTTCAGGTCAAACTTCCGGACACGCTCACGATTGAACACGCGTTCTGTCGCTTTGTCCCGAAATGACCTGATCATCGCTTAATAATAACGTATAGCGTTAATAGTGTCAAGCAAAATTAATATTTTCCCATAAGCTCATCTTCAAGACGGCCAATTCTAAAATGCTGAAGTATTTCTATGAAAGTAGGTGAGAAGATGGGGTTACTGCGCATTCCAAAAAGATGGGTTTCACAGGAGCAATCAGATACCCCAAATTCCGGGACTGACCAGTCAGAGATGGCTTTCAATCTTTTGGCAATGTCGCATTCCAGATCTGCGCTTGAGCGCACCGGTAGAGCTAAATGAAAATCTGCTATTTGACCAAGATAATCTATATGCCAGAACAATTTCTTCCTTTTTCTGCGGTGTCTCTGGACCCTTTGGGTAAGGTTCTTCCTGGCTGATCTCACATAGAGGTAATATCCCTTTTCCAAGGTTATCTCTCTCAGCTCACCTATGTGGAGTCTCTGAGCATCCTTCAGGTTAAGGATAATGATGTAGCTACCTTTATCCTGAGCCTCTCTCTCAATCAACCACCAGGGAATCTCAAGTTCATGGATCTGGCCCAGGGTAAGGTCTTTCTTCCATTCTACGGATATCGCCTTTATTATTAAATCATCCTTAAGGTCATAGAGAGCACGGGAAAACTCTAAATCAGTGTGATATTCAGGAAGGAAGTATCTGGCAAGAGGCCAGTTTACAATAAATAACACCCCACCCCTTAAGCCTTTATGGGAAAGCTCGGCCAGTTCTATAAGGTGCCTTTTACCGCGAAGAGTGATCGCATCGGGAAACATCGCAATCTCTTGGTTAAAGAGGGTGCAGGATTTAACTTCAAGAACCAGGCTCTGGTTGTCCTTCTTTAGTAGAAAATCAAATCTACTTCTGCCCAGGCTAATCTGTGGTTTGACGATGGAGTATCCTTCAAGACCAGAAATCATCTCTTGTTCGATCAACCACTTGGCCACAGTGTTAGCATGATGGGTGTGCAGTAAAACTGGTACCCCTTCTTTTTTAACAGCTACAACGGTATATTTTGTGCTTCTCTCAGAAACTTGAAGATCTCTGGCAAGATAAAGCTCTTTGCCTGGAAGGAGGAGTTCCCAGAGTCTACCCGGGTTGGGAAGATAGGCCCTTTCTTTTCTATTATTTATCACGCACTCAACGGTAAACCTATTTGGCCTGCCTGTGAAAACAGCTTTTTGAAGGTCTTTAAAATTTCCAAGCACTCTATCGGACGAAAACGGTGACATCTATCCTAATGACTATCTTGGTACCTATAAAATCCGAACAGCTCAACTGACACTATCGCTCCTCCCCACTTGCTTCCCTAAAGAAACAAGTGACGCTCCATCCGATCATTGATCCATATTTGGTTACCTTTTACATGCCACATCCAATACCCCTTTACCTAGAAAATAGACCAAAATATTTTCATAGTTCGCAGGTGCGGCCTCCGCATGACAAGTTACATTATAGATGATTCAATTCCCCATATTAAAACATGGGCCTTAGCCGAGGCTTGGCGAAGGAAAAGTTTAATTAGTATAATTAATATGTAATAATTCACTTATAAGTTGAACAATGACTGATAGAAAGTAGTTTTTTATTGTTTGTAATACACTATGTATGCTATAATTCAATTATTATGTGAATAATTACGCATGAGATATACTATGGAATCCATATCAGGTTTAGGGAAAGAAGACAGAAAAAGGTTGTCTGCGATAGTCCGGGGGACAAAAGGTACTATCTCGGTTAAAGAGGCAGCCGATATCTTGAAGGTTTCCTCTACCGATGCTGCCAAAATGCTTTCCCGTTGGGCAAAGAAAGGCTGGCTTTCCCGCGTGAGGCGGGGCATATACATACTAGTGCCTCTTGAATCTAGCACACCTGATGTCCCCTTTGAAGACCTCTGGGCTATTGCTGAACGGTTATTTTCTCCATGTTATATCGGCGGATGGAGTGCTGCTGAATATTGGGATTTGACAGAGCAAGTTTTCCGTACCACTGTTGTTATGACGACACAAAAACCGAGAGACCGCTCTCCTGTTATCAAAGGGGCAAGCTTTATGCTTCGTACTATATCAGAAAAAGCACTATTTGGGATGAAACCAGTTTGGAGAGGAAGGGTTAAAGTGTCTGTCTCTGACCCCTCACGTACCATCGTTGACATGCTGAGCGACCCAAAACTTGGAGGTGGGATACGGTCAACTGTTGATATGTTTCTCAATTACCTGAAGTCAGAGAACAGTGATATAGAGTTATTGATCGGATACGCGAAACGCCTGGGCAACGGTGCTGTTTTTAAACGCCTTGGTTTCCTGTTAGAACGTTTTGCTCCGGATCAAAAGTCCAGTATCAACGAGTGCAGGTCTCAACTGACTAAAGGGAATGTCAAACTTGATCCGGCACTTAAGGTTAATAAATTGGTAACACGCTGGCGATTATGGGTGCCGGAAGGCTGGGCAAAGGAGAACTGATTTGATCGATCGTCAAGAGGTAATGGATTTTTCCAGGGAGTTTGGTCTTACTGCGAATGTGGTCGAGAAAGACTATGTGCTTGGGTGGCTATTAGCCGGGATTTCAAGTCATCCTGAACTCGGCTCAAGTTGGGTGTTTAAAGGAGGGACTTGTTTAAAGAAGTGCTACTTTGAGACCTATCGTTTCTCAGAAGATCTGGATTTCACGGTTATAAGACTTGAACATCAAGATAGGGGTTTCTTAATCAATGCGTTCAAAGAGATTGTTAACTGGGTATACGATGCTGCAGGTATTGAGATCCCCCATGAACTGATAAGTTTCGAGATTTTGCGTATTCTGGTGAATTTTACCACTGATTCCGCTGCAAAGTTACCACTTTGCAAACCATTCATATTCCTCCTCTCCATGATATAAAAGTGGTAAGTTTAGGTCAATGAATTTCCGGTTTTTC
>NZ_BLRZ01000149.1 GCF_013281975.1 Candidatus Hakubella thermalkaliphila
AGTCCAGGCAGCCCATGGTCGAAAAGCGCCACGACATGTTGAAGAATGTACTCTCTGCCACTCCGGCATTCCTCAAGAGCGTCAGCCGCATGGAAGCGCTTCTCTTCTTGGTTTACGTCAGTCTGACCGTCCACGCGCTGATTGAGCGTGAAGTGCGAAACAGGATGAGGGAGCGCGGGGAAGAATCGCTTCCCTTGTATCCCGAAGAGAGAGAATGTCGAGCGCCGACAGCCAGGCGCATACTGGAAGTCTTCTCTGACCTCCAGAGGCATCTTCTACTCAAAGAGGGACAGATCGTACAGAAGTTCATGCCCGAGCTAAGCTCCATTCAACAGGTCTTGTCTCTAATTGGGATTCCCCCGGAGGACTATGGTGAATCCAGCCAATCGTGAGCGGTGGTCAATTGAGGATTGCTATCATGGGGGGAGAAATCGATGACTCCACTTGCGGAAAAGGAGTTTATGTCTTTCGTTTCACGGTTTCTCACGTCCCGCTGGGGACCTATCTTTACCGGTCTCGTCGTCGGCATTCTGGCGCCAGTGCTCGTCAAACTGGGCAACCCCTCCAACATGGGAGTCTGTGTTGTCTGCTTTAGTCGGGATATTGCCGGGGCACTGGGCTTGCACCATGCCGGTGTGGTGCAATATATCCGTCCAGAAATAATCGGCTTTGTACTTGGGTCTTTAGTTGCGGCGCTCATCTTCCGTGAATTCAAGCCACGTACCGGATCAGCGCCGCTGGTGCGTTTCCTTTTAGGCATGTTCGCTGTATTTGGTGCTCTGGTCTTTCTGGGATGCCCCTGGCGTGCCTATCTGCGGCTGGCTGGGGGTGACTGGAATGCGGTTTTTGGCATCCTCGGTCTCATAGCTGGTATCGGGATTGGAATTGTGTTCCTCAGAACGGGATTCAGTCTGGGACGCAACCATCCGGCACCGAAAGCCCTGGGCTGGGTCATGCCTGCCATTATGGTAACCTTGCTGGCGCTTTTGATAGTAGCTCCCCAGTTCGGGAGGGATGCCAGCGGTAATCCAGTTGGCCCCATCTTTTTCTCGGAGAAGGGTCCCGGGAGCCAGCACGCTCCCCTTATCATCTCTCTAGTAGTCGGACTCTTTGTCGGATTCCTGGCTCAGCGCAGTCGCTTCTGCACTGTCGGCGCCATAAGGGATATGATGCTGTTGCGTGATTCCCACCTTCTTAAAGGTGTGCTGGCGCTAATTGCGGCTGCCTTTATTACCAACCTGATACTTGGTCAGTTCAACCCCGGATTTGCTAACCAGCCAGTAGCTCACACTAATGCCCTGTGGAACTTCGGTGGTATGGTACTGGCCGGCCTCGCCTTCACTCTGGCTGGCGGTTGTCCCGGGCGGCAGCTCTTCCTTGCGGGGGAGGGTGATGGGGACGCTGCGGTATTTGTCGTCGGCATGATTGTGGGTGCTGGATTCGCCCACAACTTCAGTATTGCCAGTTCGCCCAGCGGTGTCAGTGCGTTTGGACCGGTTACGGTCATGATTGGACTGGTGATATGTATTATCATCGGGCTAACGATGCGTGAAGTAAAAGCGTAGGAGGATTATAATGAGTGATATCGAGACTGTAGATGCCCGTGGACTCTCATGCCCACAACCGGCGATGCTGGCTCGCCAGGCTCTGCAAAAAGCGGACAAAGGGACGATAGAGGTTCTTATAGATTCAAGCACCGCGCTGGAGAACGTTTCGCGTTTAGCAAAGAACTCGGGCTGGAATGTCACTGTGGAAGACCAGCCTGATGGCAGCTATCGCGTTGTGCTAAAGAAATGATTTACCTTGATAATGCGGCAACGTCCTGGCCGAAGCCACCCGAAGTCTTGAAAGCAATGGCGGATGTTCTGGGGCACGCTGGGGGCAACCCCGGCCGCTCCGGACACCGGCTGTCCATTGAGGCGGCACGGGTGATGTACGATGCCCGGGAGGACATTGCCTCTTTCTTTAACAACGGAGACCCCCTGCGGGTCATATTTACACATAATGCCACTCACGCTATAAACATAGTCCTAAAAGGGTTACTGAAGCCCGGCGACCGAGTCGTTACCAGTTCCATAGAGCATAATGCCGTAATGCGGCCGCTCAGAAGCTTGGAGAGACAGGGGGTTAATCTTCGTGTTGTCCCTTGTGCCTCTGATGGTAGCCTTGCCATAAGTGATGTCGCCAGGGCAGTAGACTCCGGGACTCGTCTAGTAGTTATTACTCACGCCAGCAACGTGGTGGGCACAGTTATGCCGATTGCCGAGATTGCGTCTGCGGCTCACACCACTAGAGCCTTGCTCCTGGTAGACGCGGCACAAACTGCGGGAGTTGTGCCAGTAGATATGAAGGCAATGGGCATTGACCTCCTTGCCTTTACCGGGCACAAAGGGCTTCTGGGACCTCCGGGAATCGGTGGCCTTCTCATTGGCGACCGTGTGGATACTTCATTGATTGAGCCTCTGATGGAAGGTGGTACCGGAAGCCAGTCGGAACTGGAAGAACAGCCTGAGTTTCTCCCTGATAAATTCGAGAGCGGTACCCCTAACCTCGTGGGTATTGCAGGTTTACATGCTGGTATACAGTGGGTAATGGAGAGAGGCATCAAAGCAATTCGGGCGCATGAGAAAGAGCTTACCCGTGCTCTTATCAGCGGTTTATCTGAGATTTCAGGTGTCCAAGTATATGGAACTCGTGACCCTGAGCGGTCAATAGCCATTGTATCCTTTACTGTCAAGGGCAGGCAAGTCTCAGAGCTGGGGCTCAGGCTTGACGAGGAATACGGTATCCTGACTCGGGTTGGGTTGCACTGCGCTCCCGCGGGGCATAGAACCATTGGCTCATTTCCCGCGGGAACGGTGCGGCTGGCGCCAAGCATGTTTACGACGATGGACGACATTAATAAGACAATTCGAGCGATCCAGAGAATAGTGAACTCATGACAGAGTACGGCGTAATCCTGTTTCACACTACCTCGTCTGTTATGCGTGCCGAAAAGTTACTGACGAAAGCCGATCATACTGTAAAGCTGATTCCGACTCCACGCCAGTTCTCCAGCGACTGTGGCATTGCCTTGCGCTTTGACTGGTCTCAATATGAGCAGGTCAAGTTGGTACTGGATGAGGCACGAATTGAAACCGATGCGATACACTTTCTGGACACAAAACGTGTTTAGCAGACTAGCCAGGTAATACATGCTTAGGGCCTGTCACAAAATAACATGATCAAGTTCAGGATGATTTGGTTTGATGGTGTAGTTCCACTCACCATGAAAGGCGTCCTTGGTAAGG
>NZ_BLRZ01000150.1 GCF_013281975.1 Candidatus Hakubella thermalkaliphila
GAGGAAAGAAAATCAACCGAGACTCCCGTAGTAGCGGCGAGCGAAAGGGGATGAGCCTAAACCTATCAGATGCCATAGCGTGCGGGCGTTGTCTGATAGGGGTTGTAGGAATTACCTGGTGCTACCGCATTAGCGCCGAGGAGTTACAAAGGCAGAGCATAGTAGAAGGGCCTGGAAAGGCCAACCAGAGAAGGTAAGAGTCCTGTATACGAAATGCTCTGTTCTCCTGGTAATTTCCTGAGTACGACGGGACCCGAGAAATCCTGTCGGAATCTGCGGGGACCACCCTGCAAGGCTAAGTACTTATCATCAACCGATAGTGAACTAGTACCGTGAGGGAAAGGTGAAAAGAACCCCGGGAGGGGAGTGAAATAGTACCTGAAACCGCGTGCTTACAAGTTGTGGAAGGGTGTGTGCTTTGGCATGCGCCTGACTGCCTACTTATTGAAGAACGGACCGGCGAGTTATGGTATGCAGCAAGGTTAAGGCGAAGAGCCGGAGCCGCAGCGAAAGCGAGTCCTAATAGGGCGTTTAAGTTGCATGCTATAGACCCGAAACTGAGTGAGCTATCCATGGCCAGGGTGAAGCGAGGGTAAGACCTCGTGGAGGCCCGAACCCACTAGCGTTGAAAAGCTAGGGGATGAGCTGTGGATAGGGGTGAAAGGCCAATCAAACTCAGAGATAGCTGGTTCTCCCCGAAATAGCTTTAGGGCTAGCCTCAGGCGTTTAATCTTGGTGGTAGAGCACTGAATGGGTTAGGGGCCTTACCAGGTTACCAAACCCAATCAAACTCCGAATGCCAGGATTCCAGAGCCTGGGAGTCAGACTGCGGGGGATAAGCTTCGTAGTCGAGAGGGGAAAAGCCCAGACCATCAGCTAAGGTCCCCAAATATGGACTAAGTGGGAAAGGATGTGGAATCGCCCAGACAGCCAGGATGTTGGCTTAGAAGCAGCCATCCTTCAAAGAGTGCGTAACAGCTCACTGGTCAAGTGATTCTGCGCCGATAATGTAACGGGGCTCAAGTCCATTACCGAAGCTATGGAATGCGAGAGCAATCTCGTGTTGGTAGGGGAGCATTTCCTGGGGAGTGAAGCCGGACCAGAAGGTCCGGTGGACCGCAGGGAAGAGAGAATGCCGGTATGAGTAGCGAGAGACGGGCGAGAAACCCGTCCGCCGAAAGCCCAAGGTTTCCTGGGGAAGGTTAATCCGCCCAGGGTCAGTCGGGACCTAAGTCGAGGCCGAAAGGCGTAGGCGATGGAGAACGGGTTAATATTCCCGTACCACCATGTTGCGTTATCAGCGATGGGGGGACGCAGGAAGGTAGGCCAGCGCGGTTTGGTTATCTGCGTACAAGCGTTTAGGGTGTCTTCCAGGAAAATCCGGAAGACGTGTGCCTGAGGCGCGATGTCGATCCTCTTTTGGAGAAGTGGTTGATCCTGTACTGCCAAGAAAAGCCTCTAGTGAGCAACCTGGTGCCCGTACCAAAACCGACACAGGTGGGCGAGGAGAGAATCCTAAGGCGATCGAGAGAACCCTGGTTAAGGAACTCGGCATACTGACCCCGTAACTTCGGAAGAAGGGGTGCCTCGTTAGGGTGAAGGGACTTGCTCCTGGAGCCCGAGGAGGTCGCAGCGAACAGGCCCAAGCGACTGTTTACTAAAAACACAGGCCTCTGCTAAGTCGCAAGACGATGTATAGGGGCTGACGCCTGCCCGGTGCCGGAAGGTTACGGGGAGGGGTTAGCCTTGAGGCAACTCAAGGCGAAGCTCTGAACCTAAGCCCCGGTAAACGGCGGCCGTAAGAAAGTTGCGGCTCTGTGGTGGTAACACTGCAGAAAAAATCTGGCTATATGCTGGGAACTCTGGTGAATCTCACGCTACTGTGATATAATACAAACATATGTTCGAATATCACAGTGAAAATGCGATGAGTGCAGACAATCAGCAGGAAAGGCCTTTAACTGAAACGAGTTCCTTGGATGTTGAAAGGATTCCCCCTGAAATAGGCTGGTATCTGGCTGGATTTGCAGAGGGAGAGGGAAGTTTTAACGTTCCGATAAGAAGACGCAACGACTTTGAGATGGGTTGGAAGGTATCATTAAGTTTCAACATTTCGCAGAAAGATGATACAATTCCTAAACTTTTTCAGAGCGTGCTAAAATGTGGGACAATTCGATACAGAAGAGACGGTATCTGCTATTTCGAAGTAACTAAAGTAGAAGATATTGTAAACAAAGTCTTCCCCTTCTTTGCAAAATTCGAGTTACGTTCAGGAAAGAAAAAAGATCTTGAACGTTTTAAAGAGATAGCCTATATGGTCAAGCGGAACGAACACTTGAAGCAAGGGGGACTTGAAAGAATACTGGTACTGAGAAGACCGATGAACAACGGAGGAAAACGCAGATTCTCAGTAGAATACATCTTAGGAACTATTCAGTTGATGGAATCCTCAGAGACCATACGCCAGACCCCTGAGTAATCAGGGTGAAGATATGGTCCACCCCTAGTGGCGACATTAGGATAAGGTGAACTATAACGGTCCTAAGGTAGCGAAATTCCTTGTCGGGTAAGAAATTGCCCCTTGTGGGAGTGATCCTACAAGAAAAACTGGCTTATATCGGTGGAACCCCATGAGGGTAATACCGAGGGAAGGTTTAAATACCGCCTGTAACGACTGATCCCGCCAGAGGCGGGACGATAGCAGCCGGTGCTATTGCAAATCTAGGGCTGCTATAATACGCCAGTATCTCATTAAGGAGAAGCTTGAAGTACTCCCGAAATGAGATAAAGATATAGTCTACATCTCTGGTAACAGAGGAGTAATGTGAAGTTCCGACCTGCACGAATGGCGTAACGACTTGGGCGCTGTCTCAACCAGGGACTCGGTGAAATTATAATGCCAGTGAAGATGCTGGCTTCCCGCAACGGGACGGAAAGACCCCGGAACCTTTACTGTAGCCTGACCTTGGACTTTGGTTCATCCTGTGCAGGATAGGTGGGAGGCCAGGAAGCCGGAGCGTTAGCTCTGGTGGAGCCACCCTTGAGATACCACCCTGGATGGGCTGGGGTTCTAACCCTGATCCGTGATCCGGACAGGGGACAGCGTCAGGTGGGCAGTTTGACTGGGGCGGTCGCCTCCTAAAAGGTAACGGAGGTGCCCAAAGGTTCCCTCAGCACGGTCGGCAATCGTGCTTCGAGCGCAAGGGCAGAAGGGAGCTTGACCATATAGGCTATCTCTTTAAAACGTTCAAGATCTTTTTTCTTTCCTG
>NZ_BLRZ01000151.1 GCF_013281975.1 Candidatus Hakubella thermalkaliphila
TCATCCCCACTCTGGCAGGTTTGAAGACAATGACTTAATTTATTTTTCCATTTTGCGCAAGACTTCAGATTTTAGGGACTATAATATTAAAGAAGAATATGAAAATTGCCACAATAATGGCCTTGGTAACATAACAATGCCGTCAGGATCTAAGCATAAAAACACAGGAGGAGATCCTGCGTTTCAGCAGCGCAGAAACTCGGTGCTTCAAAAGATTGAAATATGGAAGAAGCATCTTCTTGACTTAACCCGCCGAAATCGTTTGCTATTCTTTACAGCCGCTAGAACCTCTACAATTCAAATTATCTTGCCCTCACTAGAGGAAGTATTTCAACACCTTGTTAACCATGGACGTACATTGACTTTCCCTTTACCCAAAAAGGAACGCCAACTTGTTTTAGAAGGAATAGCCCTAACAAGCACAAAAGACACATATAAAGAAGATTTCAAACCGGGTGATTTGGAAACTTCCTCGTCAGTACGAGAGCTTCAGAGTAAGCTCTACCGATTGAGACGGGAATGGAAAACCTGGCAGGAAGAGCAGGGGGTACATACACTCTTCCTAGCCTTAGGTATGCTACACTGGCAGGAATCTGATCAAGAGGAAAGTTTGGCTCCACTTATTCTAATCCCTGTAGGACTTGAAAAGGAGGGATGGGAGAAGCCATATACAATCCATTTTGTTGATGAAGACATCGTTATCAATCCAGCTCTGGCCCATAAGCTAGAAATAGACTATGGCATCCACATCCCGGAGCTTCCAGAAGAACCTGAATGGGCACAAATAGATCAAATACTCGATAAAATAGCCAAGCGAATCCCTGATGATTGGGATGTTACTAATGAATTGTGGTTAGGAAGGTTCTCTTTCGAAAAATTTGTAATGTATCGGGATCTGGAAGAGCATAAAGAGGAGGCTGTATCACACCCAACCATTGCAGCATTGGCCCATGCAACAACAATACCCCCACCAACAGAAATTCTAGGAATTGAAGATATGGATAAATCTGTCGACCCTAAGGCGGTATTTCCTATTCTCGATGCTGACTCCAGTCAACTTGAGGTACTGCTACGTGCTCGAATGGGTCAGAATATAGTGGTCCAAGGACCACCTGGCACTGGAAAGAGTCAAACCATTGTGAATCTGATTGCCCAGGCATTAAGAGATCGCAAGAAGGTTCTATTTGTAAGCGAAAAGATGGCTGCCTTGGAAGTTGTTTTCCGACGACTAAAGGAAATAGGCCTATCTTTTGCCTGTCTGGAAATCCACAGCCATCGTAGTAACAAAGCAAAGGTTATCGAAGAACTTGGAAAGACTCTACAACAGCACCTGGCAACCAGCGAACCACCAGATGCCATGGATAGATTCAACCGCCTTATAAAGCGAAGAGAGCTGCTGAACCAATATGTTAGGGAACTTCACAAGCTAAGAGGTGCTCTTTCGTTTTCTGCATATAAAGCACATGGCCACCTTGCCAAATACTGGGATGCACCGACAATCAATTTTAAACTGCCATTGGAGCGGGCACAGGATGCAACTTCTGACAGCCTCGACGAATGGCTCACTGCGATTCGCAGACTATCTGAAATCCAAGAGGTATGGGATAACTATGAAGGACATCCATGGGCTGGAGCTAATATAGACCCAGATTCCTATACCATAGAGCAAAGAGATCAAATTCTTGAATATGTTTCCAAGCTTTATTCAGCCATTCAAAAAATTGAGGAAGTTACCAAATCAGTTGCTCATAAACTTGGTCTATATAAGCCGAATTGTTTGGAAGACTGTGAAAAATTTCTGGAGATTTTGAAAGTCCTAAGTGATTGTGTTCCAGTTTTCGACATATGGCTAAATAAGGATACTGGAACATTGAAAAAGTATATGGATCAAGCCGACGAGGCGGCAGAGCGTGTTACTCGTCTGAAAAAAAGTGTTGAGACACTGGCCACTCGGTTCAGAGAAAGCCTGATTAATTTACCTATCGATCAAATCCTACCTCGCTTCCACAAGCAATACCGAAGCATCTTCAGATGGACAAATAAGGAATATTGGAAGGACATAAAAAACCTAAAAGCTTATTGGATCTCTAACCGCAGAATGAGTTATCGTACTTCATTGGAAGGACTCGAGGCAGCATCCCTAATTATCTCGGACCAAAATTGGTTCAGAGAAAACGAACCGAGAATGGCAGAGACATTTGGGGACTTCTACAAGGGGTTTGGAGGGTGTCCAAAAACTAAGGGCATTTTGCCCAAGGTGGGGAATTACTCCTACATGAGATCTGATTTTGAGGTCAATGTGGGAAGTTTTATGCGAAATTAGCTCCTTTTTGGGGGCGAAGTGGGAGATGAGTTTTTGAAATTGGAGTTTTTAGACAGCCTCTTTGAATCGGATTGGGATGCCATTAAATTAGGTATAAAATGGGCAGGACGCCTAATAGCAATCCTCCCTGAAGAATGCGTTCCAAGAGAACTATTACAACTTGCACTCAATCCATCGAACCTACGAGCTACAATTGAGCAACCATTGGTAGATTTTGCTTAACAGCCGGAGGTATCTACGCTAGGAGTTTTTACAGGAGAATAAGGACATAACCTAAAAACGGGAATAATAATTGTCGTTGGGTAGGAAAGATAATTGACGCCAATCTGAAGCTATAATAAGAAACATTTTTGAGCAGACAAGAAGTTATCCTGCATAGATAGCTGTAATAAAAAAATGGTATTTAAATGAGAAACAGAATTATTTTATAGTAAATTGCCCTGAATAAAATTAATGAGACCGTTCCGATTTAGTGTGGGTAAAACGGCCTAAAAATGTACTTTGACAAGGGAATATAGCTAAATTATCTTTTTGTACAAAAAGATAAGGGGTTTCCATGGCTAAAAACTGTCAAGTGTCCTCATAAGTTAAGAGATCGGAATAGGAGTTTATGAGCTTTTCAAGGTGCGGAACGGGCAAAAATACCCACACTAAATCGGAACGGTACCAAATTAATTAATGGATAGATAATATTGGAAAAGTCTTTTTTTAGAAAATTTCTTATTGTTATTAAAACCTAAAATCCGCATATTTTAATAACTAGGGTGCTACTGGAATCGGCACACCAAACTTTTCGAATAACATTCTCTGTTTCTTGGATATCTCAGTCAAATAAGATTTTCCGCTATTTAGCGTGACAACTCTCAACTTCTTCAACTCATAAATTACTTCCGATAAAGTGTAACTCTTATAGAGGTCTTGCTCCTTCA
>NZ_BLRZ01000152.1 GCF_013281975.1 Candidatus Hakubella thermalkaliphila
GCTTTCCTGGGACCGAGGGCGGTGCGCTGTCAGCAGAACTTCCTGAGCCGCTATCTGTGGGATGAGGAGCGGATGCTGGAGCGCCACCAGGGGCTGCTGGCGGAGGCAGTGGGGGAAGAGGACGGGATGCACACAGTGGACAGCACTGAAATCCCCAAGAAGGGCAAAGAGTCAGTAGGGGTTGCCCGGCAGTATTGCGGGAATCTGGGCAAGCGGGAAAACTGCCAATCGGGGGTGTTTGTGGGCTACACCAGCCGAAAGGGCTATGGGCTGGTAGATAGACGGCTGTATGTGCCCAAAATCTGGTTTGAGGAGCAATACGCTGAGCGGCGCCGGAAGTGCGGCATACCCTCGGAGCTTCAGTTCCAAACCAAGATCGAGATCGCCCTTGAGCTTTTGGAAAAGCAAATGCAGCGGGGGTTGTTAGCGGGTCGGTGGATAGGCTCGGACTCCTTCTTTGGCAGCGACGCTGCGTTTCGAGACACCATAGCCAGATGGGGCAAGCTGTATCTGGCTGAGATACGGTCCAACATCCAGGTGTGGCCTCTCGCAGGGGAGCAGCAGGGCAGCCCTGAAAAAGCCCTTGCGGTCTCAGAGATAGCCCGGAGTGAACGGACCCCGTGGCAGCGGGTGGTGCTTGCCGAAGGGTCCAAAGGTCCCCTCGTGGCGGAGGTGAGTATTCAGCGAGTACGGGAGAGCAGAGAGGGGCAGCCCGGGCAAGAGCTGTGGCTGATCATCAGGCGGCTTGAGGGGGGCAAGCTCAAGTACTATCTTAGCAACGCACCCCAAGATATGGAAGCCGAAGAGCTCAAGCGGGCTCTGCTGATGAGATGGCCGATCGAGCAGTGCTTCGAGGATGGCAAGAAGTATCTGGGTATGGACCACTACGAGCATCGCAGCTGGAACGGCTGGCATCGGCATATGCTGTATGTGTTCCTGGCGATGCTTTTTCTCCTGCGCCTGAGGCTGAAGTTTAAAAAAAAACTCCAACTCTGACTCTGCCCCAGGTTCAGCGATTGCTCGCAGCAGCTCTGGAGCGGGAACGACTGGATAGACGCCAGGCAGCCCAGATTCTCAAATACTACACCTATCGGAACTACGGAGCCTACATGGCTCACTCGAGGAGACGCAAGGTCAATCGCCTCGACTGCTGATCGATTGCAGCCTGGCCACACTCTGCCAAGGCGACAGCTCATTTCGCCTCAATAGTGTCTGCCGGAGTGTCCCCCAGCTTTTGGCGCTCAGCGGAGCCAGGCTGAGTATCCCTCGGGTCCTGCCCTCCCAACGCAACCACCGCTATCGATGGCACTGAGGGTGATTAATAAATGGGTTCTGAATATGAAGGAACTAGAAGTTCCTGCTTCTTCAGTATACATCTGTGGAGATTAAATGTTTAACATTTTCCTGCTTTTGTGGTCATCTATCGCTGTAGGGATATACAAACTTTGCCAGTACATCTTCCGCCACTCTTGTCCCAAAAACTAATCTAAGGCAAAAGTATAGTCCGACAAATAGCACAAACAAAGCGAATATTGGAACTAAGAGGCCCTCCATTTCTGTCCTTGCCGGATACAGTTAAATCCTTGCATAATAATCATAGGCCTGATCTATCCCACCCTCCTCACCTGCCCCATACCCATGGTTGTCTTCTGTCCCAGTCCGGCAAAGAAGGCAAAATCGGCCAGAATGTTTAAATATCTAGTCATCTCGTTTTGGTCACCCAAGACCGTATACTTACATTTTCCCTGAAAGCCGATCAGAGAGTGATCTCCCAGATCGTAGAGTCGGCTCGATAGTCGATATTGGGTCAACCCTACCCGCTCAAAGATGAAATTCTTAATCTCTTGGGGGATCTTCTTGGGAGCATAGGCATTCCACTTGCGCAGCAGGCTGCCAAAAACTAGATTTGGGTCAGGGAGCACGTAGTTGATCTTGCCCTGGCGGAAAGTGGTGGGAGTTTGGAAACAAAGGGTGATCTCCGGCTCACCATTGGCAGTAGAGATGAGATCGTCATAGGGAAGAAGGCCCGACCATCCTCGTATGTCGCCTACGGCAAGGTCCATTCCGGTAATAAGAAAAGGCGTCTCTTCTATCATAACCGTAGCATTGGGAATAGCCTCTCCATAGAAAACCCTCACCAATGCCTCACAACACTCTTCGGTAAGTGCTGTGAAACGGAACCAGTATTCCTCTTCCGCCACCGCCTTCTTTGTCCCGGATTCCGTACGGAAATGCCCGAACAGAGGAGAGACAGTAAATGGCTTTTGCCCTTTAGCCTCATGGAGTTCCCGAGCCAGAGGGGGATTTACTCTCTCTACAAGATGCAGAAAAAGACCATGCAAAAGTCTGCCTGTGGAATACTGGTAACAGACGCTTTTCATCGGCCGCACCCGGACCACAAAGCTTCCCAACATGTCAACGTCTCCTCGCTGGGCACCCCCAAAGTTTTGGTAAACTCTCTAGATTTTTCTGATATTTACTATCATTCATGTCTTGGCACCCAATTGACTATTTCAACTCTTTGCCTCTTTCTTATAAATTTCGGCATCTTTCCAGAGGACTATTTTTGCTGAAAGATCTTGTCCTGCAAGAAAACCAGAATAAGTTTCAATCCCTCTTAGGTATCGGTCTCCTTTCTCATGGGGCGTCGTCCTGACCCCCCGAGAGGTCGAGGTGGTGTTTCAATCCCTCTTAGGTATCGGTCTCCTTTCTCATCCCATAAGGTTAAGGAGGGGAGCCCGAGATGCATGTTTCAATCCCTCTTAGGTATCGGTCTCCTTTCTCATGGGCGGCTACGAACTCTACGAGGATGAAGATTTTCTTTAGTTTCAATCCCTCTTAGGTATCGGTCTCCTTTCTCATAGAGAGCAAGGATCCGGGATATGTCTGCGAGGATAGTTTCAATCCCTCTTAGGTATCGGTCTCCTTTCTCATCGGAGGTGAGAAAGGTGATTGAAATAATTTTTAAACCCGTTTCAATCCCTCTTAGGTATCGGTCTCCTTTCTCATTCAAAGAGCTGACCGGGAAACTAATGAACATCCCGGCTAAGTTTCAATCCCTCTTAGGTATCGGTCTCCTTTCTCATATATCCATTTTGAGTTAAACGGATTTAATCCAGAGGACTACCGTTTCAATCCCTCTTAGGAATTGTCATAAAATAACTTGATCATTTCTGGTGTTCACGCTATACTATTTGCATGAACACTGAACATATTCAAGAACGCTTTGAGCTTTTCAAGCC
>NZ_BLRZ01000153.1 GCF_013281975.1 Candidatus Hakubella thermalkaliphila
GGCTTGAAAAGCTCAAAGCGTTCTTGAATATGTTCAGTGTTCATGCAAATAGTATAGCGTGAACACCAGAAATGATCAAGTTATTTTATGACAATTCCTAAGACTGGTAAAGCCATCAGGGCAACATCCAGCAATCCGGAGCTTGCCTTATCCTCCGGCATTAATATTAATAGAGTAACCTGGGTGACCTGGTTTATCGGAGCTGCCCTGGCTGGCACTGCCGGGCTGTTCAGAGCTGCTGCAACCAGGCTCTCACCAATGTTGGGCTGGGACATTTTTTTGCCCACTGCTGCCGTTACTGTACTGGGGGGAATAGGCAGCTTTTACGGGGCTATAGCTGCTGCCTTCATCATTGGGTTGGCTGAGAACATAGGAGTAGTAGCTCTAATAAACCTGGGAATTTCGACAGAATATCGCATGGCAGTAGCCTTTCTGATTTTAATTGTGACTTTAATTGTCAGACCGCAGGGACTGGCCAGAATGTTTAGGAGAACCTAGCATGGATCCCCTTATCTATATTCTGGACATTATAGTTTTCGTCGGCATCTTTGCTATAGTTGCCTTAAGCCTGAACTTAGAATACGGCTTTGCCGGTCTGGGAAATTTCGGCAAAGCAGCCTTCTTTCTGATCGGCGCTTATACCTATGCCCTTTTAGCTGGAACCGGGCTTCCTTTTTCCCTGTGCTTTATTATCGCTACCTTAGTGTCGGGGATAGCTGGCTTTCTGATTTCCTTGCCTGCCTTGAGGTTAGGGGAAGACTATCTGGCTATAGTGACCCTGACCTTCGGAGAGATTCTAAGGTTGGTGGTTAGAGCGGAGCATTGGATTGCTGGAGGGGTCTGGGGGACTAGTATCCCTCCAGCTATTTCTTGGCCAGGTGCCTCTTCCCGAATGATGATTGTGGCAAATATAGGCCTGGTTTATTTCTGCCTGCTTCTCTGTTTCATTTTTGTCCAACTGGTGACCAACTCCCCTTATGGTAGGGTGATTCGGGCGATAAGGGAAGATGAGGTAGCCGCAGAGACATTGGGCAAGGATAGGTTTAAGTATAAGGCTCAGGTATTCATGCTCGGTTCAGGCCTGGCTGGACTTGGTGGCGCTCTTTTTGCTCAATATGTTCAGTTTATCGACCCTTATATGTTTATGCCCATGGTCACCTTTACGGTGTGGATAATGGTTATTCTGGGAGGACCGGCTAATAACTGGGGAGCATTGCTGGGAGCTATCCTTGTGGTGCTTTTTGGCAAAGGGACCAGGATAGCTAAGGATTACCTTCTTTTACCTATTGACCCGTATAATCTACAATATATGCTATTGGGTCTTTTAATCCTGTTCATTTTGTTTTACCGGCCTCAAGGCGTATTAAAGGAGAATCAAATCAAGACTACAGCGGTGGGGGTAGCTTCACAATGGCTGAGGCGCTCTTTAAAGATAAGAGAAGTGGAAAAAAACTTTGGTGGTCTCCGGGCAGTAGATAAAGTGAGCCTCGATGTAGGTATGGGTAGCATTGTGGGCCTGGTGGGACCCAACGGCAGTGGCAAGACCACCTTGTTCAATATCGTCTTCGGACTTCGTAAGCCTGATTGTGGCAGCATCTACTTCAATGGTCAACGCATTGACCGCCTGGCTCCCCACGAGGTTTACGCGAGGGGACTGGCTAATGCCTTTCAATTGCCTCGCCTCTTTTATCGCTTAACTGTGCTGGACAACATGCTCCTGGCAGCTCGAGGGCATAAGGGAGACGGTTTTTTATCGAGCGTTTTCTTGAGGAAGGGATGGCAGGCCCAGGAGAAAGAGCTAGCTGAGAAGGCTTTGGAACTCCTTGAGCTCCTGGAATTGGATCATTTGGCTCTTTCCCCGGCTGGGGAGTTATCTGGTGGGCAAAGAAAGCTCCTGGAGATAGGCAGAGCGCTTATGGCTGACCCGGTTTTGTTGCTTCTGGATGAGCCAGCAGCGGGAATAAACCCGAACCTGGGGAGAAAGATCTTTTGTAAAATGGAGGATTTCCGCCAGAGGGGGTTGAGTTTTCTCGTGATTGAACATAGGCTAGAAATGTTGTTTGAGTTCGCCCACTGGATTTATGTTATGGACAAAGGGAAAATAGTGGTTGAAGGCAAACCAGAAGCAGTGGCAAAGAACCCTATTTTCTATGAGATATATCTGGGGGAAGAATAGATGGCACCTATTCTTGTAGCCGAAAACGTAGATGCTGGTTATGGTGACGTGGTCATTGTTCACAATGTTTCCCTTGAAGTAGGCGAAGGCGAGACGGTGGCTATCGTTGGTCCCAATGGAAGTGGCAAATCAACCTTGATTAAGAGTCTTCTTGGCTTTGCCAGGCTTTTTCATGGTCGAGTCTTTTATGAAGGGAAAGATATTACTGGTATAACTCCTGACCGGGCGGTAAATCTGGGGATAGGTTACGTCCCCCAAATCAACAGTGTTTTTACCAATCTGACGGTAGCCGAGAACCTGGAAATGGGGGCCTACATCAGAAAGGGTAGAGCCTCAATCAAAGCTGATATGGCAGAGATTTACCAGATGTTCCCCGAGCTGGAGGCAAGGAAAAGGATGTGGGCAGGGAACCTGAGCGGTGGAGAGAGGCAAATGCTGGCTATAGCCAGAGCGATGATGGCTAATCCAAAGGTTTTATTGCTCGATGAACCTCTGGCTTCCCTATCGCCTAAGGCTGTCTCCGTCATCCTTTCCAAAATGGAGAAGATAAGAGAAAGCGGTACGGCCATAGTGATAATCGAGCAAAATGTTAAGAAGGCTCTGGATTCCTCTCAACGAGGTTATATTCTTGTTGCAGGTGCTTGCATCATGGAGGGTGATTCCGCCTTCATCCTTTCTGATGATACCGCTAAGCGTCGCTATGTGGGGCTGAAAGCCTGAGGAGCGTTGACAACTGCATAAATGCACTGTAGTATAACCTGGTACAAATGTCTTACAATCTGAGGTCACAAGGAGGTGGCAAAGCACAATGAACTAATCTCAGAGTTTTTAAAGCTAGAGAAGACGCGTTATTTGTTGAAAGTTGATCTTTTTCTGATGAGTGCGTATTCTGGTGAATTTTACCACTGATTCCGCTGCAAAGTTACCACTTTACAAACCATTCATATTTCTCCTCTCCATGATATAAAAGTGGTAAGTTTAGGTCAATGAATTTCCTGTTTTTC
>NZ_BLRZ01000154.1 GCF_013281975.1 Candidatus Hakubella thermalkaliphila
CCACCTAACCCAATTTTCATGCGACGTGGTGCGCCGCGGTGCATGGGCGATTCCTACTTAATTGCTCGATTTGTTACCAGGAAAGACTTCCGCTCAGCCACCGGAGCGTTCCCAGCTTCCATAGAGCCAGGATGATCGCCGCCGTCCCCACCAGAGCTGTTGCTAAAACAACCCAGTCTATCTCTCTCACTCGGATATCCCGCCAATAGGTTCGAGTCGGGTAGGCCCCAAAGGCTTTGCTATCCATAGCCATGGCCACTCGCTCTGCCTTGCCGACAGCACTTACCAGAAGAGGTATAGCATATCTCTTTAAGCGGCGGTAAGCGCCTCCGATTCCTCTAACTTCCTTAAATCCCCGTATTCTATGGTTTCGGTTCTTAATGACAGCTCTCGTTCTTCCTCCGGTTTCATTGTAACCTCCATGCTTACCCCACTTCTTCTTACTAAGGCTATGAAAATCCATGTAGAAATACCTGTAAACGCTATCAGCAGGAAGGGATGCCAACCTACCCATTCTCTGAGTATTATACTGAGTATTATCACATATATAAGAGTTAAAGGCCATAATATAGTCATTATAATAAATAGTATTATATTAGGCAGAAACGGCCCTTCCTCCCATCCTACCAACGTGGAAACACTTACAATTGACACAACGATGTATACCAGGACACCATAGACACCATATTCTACCCAACTATGTCCACGTTCTCTAAAAACACGAGAGCGTATCTCATTCTTGACCGTCTCTATCTTTGAATCTCTTTCAACCTCAAACTCTTTTTTCCTCAGTTGTCTAAAGAGGGTGATGAGACGATTTTCTTCAAAAACACCGCTCAGTTTCAAAAATCTATAACATTTCTCAGAAAAGGCCATATCAGCAGAAACAATCTTTTCTACTTCTTGCGTAATCTGTCTTTCGCTGAGGCTTTCCTTAATCCAGGTTGCTAATTTCTTGTCCTGCAATAAATGCAAAGCATCTTTTACTACCTGTCCGCTTAAGATTTGATCGTCTGTCTGAGACCATTTTTGATAGCAGTACTCCGCTAGTTCTCCCAGAGTATATATCTCTACTCCTTTATCAACCTGCAGGGGCTTTTGGGACCTCTTCTTGCTGTAGGTAGGCAAGTCAATAGAGAAAGAGAGGGGAATACTTATCTCCGAGACAGCATTGGTCTTGGTAACCAAAGATAAATCATATTTCCTGCCAATAGGAATCCTTGGTGCGTCTATCACTAGATTGAATTCAACAGATTTACCAGGCCATAACCTGATGTTTATGAGGTCTGTTTTGGCTTTCCCAGTCCGAGGCAACTCCTTCAGAATAAACTCTTCCAAATAGACTCCATCGATCTCTTCAGAAAATCTTATCTCTCCACATAGATAACCTCTTTTACCTGTATGGGTGAGTTTCACCTTTCGGCTCACCCTCTCTATGCTCTCTATGGTGCCCAGGGATAGGGTTACAGGTTCTATACTAAATTCAGGAGCGGGCAAGCCTAAAGATTGTAAGAATATCTCTACCCCTCTGTCTTGCTGTTCCCCGTATTCCTTCCTTATCTTTTCCAACTTTTCAAAAATATCCTGATGTCCAGCATGTTTGAGCCAGGCGGAAATCTTCCCTGAGAAGATATGTTCCTTTCCTATCTTCCAGTGCTTGTCAATTTGGGACCCAAGTTCTTGGGGAGTCTCAGCCTGTTCTTCAGGAACTAGGACATAAGGTATCTCCGGGTCCAGTAGACAGCTTATTTCAAGTAGGGCCAAATCTACGCTTTTTGCTTCTTCCTCTATTCTAAGAACCTTGTATGCAAGATCTTGGTCAACTTTTGCCAGCCAGGTACTGAACCAACCCTTGGAAAAATGTTTCTTTACCAGTTCTCTGTCAGCAAATGTTTGTATCAAGATAGCCAGTTCTTTGGGGGTGCGGGCTACATCCTTAGCTGTAAATTTATAAGGGTCAAATGAGAGAGGGGCGGCTCTGATCTTCTCTTCATAAACAGGAACATCTTCTCCCTTCAACCATCTCTCTATTTCAGATGCTCCCCAGCGTTTCTTCCTTTCCTTGATAAGAAGACCTGATAAAAGCGTCTTGAATTTTTCTCCAAGATTATCAGGGAGTTGAATCTTCTCTGCGAGATGTCTGTGCATCTTCTGCGCATCTGTGAGTCCTTCCATAGGAGCTACCCCCAGGAGAAGATGAAGCAGCGTCATACCGAGGGAATAGTAATCGGCCTCTCTCCCTATATACTCTGTAAAATGTTCCGGGGAGGCATAGTCATAGGTTAAAGCACCTTTGGTGCGTCTTACAGAAGACTCTTCTTCAAGAACTGAAGAGATTCCGAAATCACCCAATACGATGTCTTTTCTTCCCCGACTCCTATAAAAGATATTTGCAGGTTTGATATCTCTATGGATTATGCCAAGTGCATGACAAAACTTAAGAGCATTAACAACCTCAGGAATGACTGATCTTGTTAATTCTTCTTCTGAGAAAGCTTTCTCTTTAAGCCTTTCTAAGAGCGAGCCACCTTCAGCATATTCTGCGATCTCGTAGAACTGGTCGTTAATGTAACCATAGTCTAAGAAATTAACAATATCAGGATGTGTTAACTCTACCAGTCTTTTGACTATATCCATTTTGGGAGAGAACCCGGCATGATAGAGTTTTAGAACTACATTTTGATTTTGCTCTCCATCCACACACAGGTACACCAGAGACTCACCCGTAGGTGCACCAAGCATATCTACTACCTGGTATCTATCTTTTACTACCTCTCCCTTGGTGAGAAAAACGGGAAATCCTCTTAAAGGTTCTCCTCTCATCTTCTCAGTCTCTTTTGAGCCTAAGCTCTTTGTTTGATCAGCTAAACGCTCTGTGTCTTTTGGTATCTTCTTAGCCTTGTCCTCCATGTCACCCACCTTATCCTTGCCTACGTATTCTTGATAAGGGCCAGAGGGTCCGTTGTTTGTCATTTCTCCCTCATCAAGTTAGCCACTATCTCCAGCCAAGAATCAATGCTCTCAACGGTTTTAGTCAAATTTGTTAGCTTTTGGGCAAAGTCTGCAATCAGACTAAGTTTAAGAGGGTGTCCAAAAACTAAGGGCATTTTGCCCAAGGTGGGGAATTACTCCT
>NZ_BLRZ01000155.1 GCF_013281975.1 Candidatus Hakubella thermalkaliphila
CGTGATTAAACTACCTATAAAATAACCGTCATATTTCAAAAAAAAGACAAAAGGCACAACAACTAACATGCTAACCGCAGAGTTTAATATCTGTAGTATAAAAACTTGCTTGAACTTCTGAAGCCCATTCAAAACATTAAAAACTATTTCCATTATTCCATTAAACAGAATAGTGAAGGCGACCAGTCTGGTCCCAAAAAGTATTTCTGGCCTATGATAAATGGTATTAGTAATATAAGAGGAGAATAACAAAAGCCCAAAAACAAGAGGGAGAGTGATGAGCATTCTGACAGAGAGCGAGGTGAAAAAAATCTTAGAAGCCTCCTGCTCATCCCGGGCCAGGGAAACTTCTCTCAGCGTACCCACCCCCAGCCCCAGATGTTGATATACCCCTACGATTCCAGCAAAAGCCAGAACTAAGCCAATGAACCCATACTCCTGGGGGGAGAGCAGTCGGATAACAATGACACTCTGAACCAGGCTAAAAGCGATCATTATAAATTTGGTTATTAAACCAAAAAATTGTAACGTCTCCAGTCTCTGATTCATTTCTTAAATTCCATCATCTTTCTAACGCAAATCATGAAACGACCATCGCCACCGGGCGCCACAAAGGCGTAGGAGAATTAAGATGCATTTTCAGAGGAAAATGCTGACTATTTTCTAATAAACTAACCTATTATCTCATAGACCTCTGAGAAATCTCTATGGACAACTGGCATATGTTTTTCATCTAAAATCCCCATTTCTTTAAGCCAGAGGGCTATTTTTTGATCCTGGTTCCAGGAAAATCTTTTTACCAATCTAAATTTCGACCTGTATTGAACATTCTTGACTACGGTCAATTCGGCTCCTTCATTGTACTCATTAGTCACAAGCACATAATCCACGCTATTTTTCTTAAGCCAGACCCATTGTTCATCATCATTCAGATCCTCGGAAAGACCTATTCCCCTCTCTCTTAAATACCAGGTGGACACACCGGTCTCATCAGACCAGGCCACTCTCCCCTCTTTTTGTAAGACAAATTTTGAGGCTTCAGTGACAGTATAATAATCGTACTGCCTGTATAGAACAATAGAAGTAGAGAGAACAATTCCTGCCAGAACCACAAAAAATACGGTGAGAGGCTTGAAATAAGCGAAGTTTATCTTTTTAGAACTCAAAACCATAATGAATATCACCAATAGGGTAAAGATTGTGGTGCTTATGGCACTAAAAATGGTACCGACTACGAAAAATGGTTGAAATTTCAAAGACCCGTATATGAAAAATGATAATAAGATTACAGAAATTACTGGCATATGAATTTTCTTTAAGCTGTATTCTTTTAGTAATCCCAGAGCGAGAAAGAAGCTAAAGAAGGGGACCAGGGCATTAAAGTACCTGTGTGCTGGGTGAACCTTGTATATGAGGAAAAGCTCCAGAGCTAAAAAGACTAAGAGGGGAAGGTATTGTTGGAATTGTTTACTCAGGCCATCTTTCAATCCCATATAGACCCACAATGCCCCCAAGGGGAATCCCGCCATGAATACTACATGCATAGCATAGAGATGAAGTAGATCAAACATCCTGGGACCAACTAGAATCTGAGGGAGATACTGAATCAACAGGGGAGGTTCACCAGTCAATATTTGATGCCTCCCCCACAATATAATCACGGGGACTAAAAAAATAGCCAGTACAGTGGATATATCCCGCCATCTTTTTTGAACAATCAAACCAACTAAAACCGCAGGGATTAATAAATAACCCTCGAATCTGGTCATGGCTGCCAATAACGCCGAAGTTCCTAAAAATATACCTCTCCAGGGCACATCTTTTCGATAGTACAGGTAAAAAGTCAACATAACGAAAAACACGAAAGGCGCTTCAGATAAGGCCCTCAAAGAATCATGAGCAAAGATAGGATTAAGGGTCAAGAGCGCTACGGTTAAAAAAGCGATGTTTTTGTTCGCGGAAAATAAAATAGCAATTTTATAGGTCAATATTAAAATCCCTACCGAAAAAACCAGAGACAGAATTCTGCCCCATAGTACGCCATCCAGGAAAGGCAGTCCTATAGCAAGCAAAAGAGGGTAAAAGGGCAGTCTATTGGTGAAGATCGGAAATTTGCCTGTAGTTATGTCTCTGGCCAGAAGCAGGAAATTGTAGAAATCTCCAATTTCGGCGCTGTTAAAATTGAGCAGCAAAAGTCGCCAGGTCACATAAATGGCCAGAAAGATTGGAAATTTATAGTCCAAATTTTTGTGGTCATAGGAAGAGAAAATTTTCTTGAGATTTTTCATCATCCTCTCCCTTGAAAATAACCCAATTTTCATGCGACGTGGTGCGCCGCGGTGCATGGGCGATTCCTCCCTTGGATGATTACACAGGAAACTCATAAACTTTGCTCCCCTCAAGACTTTAAGACGGATAAGACAGGAATCACAACCAGAGCTTACCACTGGGTATTCTTACACCTCTTCGGCAAATCTTAGTTCCAGTCGCTTGAAAAGCCAGTATCCCAGCACAAATAAAAATAGAGATATCGCTACCGAAATACTAATACTTACGGGAGATGGAAATTGGAGAAGGTCAGGGTAGTTTACATTATAGAAAATGTTTCGATACAAAATAGCTAGAACAGTCATGGGATTCAATATCATCAAGAGATGAAACTCCTGAGGTACCATGGAAAGGGGATAGATAATGGGGGTCCCGAAGAACCAAACCATCATCAGAACCCCAACTAAATGTTGGATATCTCGGAAAAACACATTCAAACTTGCTGCCAGCAAAGTAATACCGATGACCAAAATGAGTTCGATCACCAAAACAACCGGCAATAAATAAAGCATAAGATAAAAGGGATAACCTCTAATAAGAAGAAAGACAAACAAGGCTAATAATTCCAGTAGAAAGTTAGCTAAAAAAAAAAAAACAGAAAAAATAGAACAAAAAAAGAAAGACAAAGAAATAAACGAGGGGAAAAAATAATAGGAGCCACCAAAAAAGAAACCAAAAATGAGGGAACAACATAGGGGAACCCGCCGCGCTCAAGTCGGAGCGAACACCAATATGTCCTAG
>NZ_BLRZ01000156.1 GCF_013281975.1 Candidatus Hakubella thermalkaliphila
CTGCGGCCCCAAAAAATACCCCAAAAAGCGGGGTTCTGCGGAACTTGGGTTAGTTCCACATTGCGGGCAAAAAGGCATCTTTATTCTTCCTTCATTTCATTCTTACTTAAGACCCCTCTTTACTAAGGTTTTGTATTTGCCTCCAATTGATGGCCAATGGACTTGATGCCGGCAGCGCGAGGTTAGACAGGATTATGACTAACTCCAGGTAGACATGGAGAGAGATGATACTGAGCAGGAACATTAACGGGGCTCCTATGAGCATGACCAAAGCCCCGTACATCGCCCAAAGCAGCTATGGAAATCAGCAGCCCTATAAGGGCAATCAAGCCGCTCAGAATCGTGCCTATGGTGAACACTGCCTTTGTGATCCTTGGGGTAATCAAGTGCTGGAAGCTTAGGTCAAACAAATAGGCCCAAAACCCTTTCCCAGCTTTTGCGCGGCCGCACAGGTCTCCCGCCAGGACTGGGCAGTTCCGCAAAAAGGACAAAAACCCTCACCCATGTCTACCTTTTTGGCACAATGTTTACAAATAGACGCCTTAAAGAACCTCCTCTGGTGGTGGAAATCATGTTGTGCTAACCTCGCAAACACAAAGGTGACGTTTTTTAGCCTTGTGAGAGATAGAGTTTTTCTGCTGCCTTCTGCAATAGTCCCTTAGAATAAAGTTCTTCAAACTCCTCCGTACTGTGATATATCTAGGCTCAGAGGAGACCTAGAGCTTGTTAAAATCAATCTCTAGCCATCTCCCAAGCGCTAACCGGATGGACAGTAGCAGGATCCTTTCAGACCCCCGCCCTGTTGCTGCACCAACAATAGGGAACTTTCACCAAATGATAGAGTACGAGTCATCCCTTTCCTCTCACAAGGCCAGGTATGTTCCTCAGGCAAAAGCTCCATCCTTTGAACCTAGTCCTTAGTGCTAACACCGCCACTGAGCCATCATGTCTGATCTTGGTTTATATAGTCTTCTCCTTCTTCAAGAAAGATTCAATACGATCACCAATGGTTGTACCCAGAAAAGATAAACAAGTAAGAAAACCGCCAAATTCTATCTGAATCAGGGCTCCGATCTCCCCCGTCTTTGCCTGGATTAGGATGATTAACAAGGAAGCAAGGCCAGCTAACCCTGACACCCTGTGGAGGACGACTGTGTTAGAAACGACTCCTACGATTGCGGAACCTACGATTACTATGACGAGAAATAAGACAAATGTTGGACTGCCGGGCTCGGCTCCAGTTGGATAATACTGGGCCGACTCACGAGATAGTGTAACCAAGTCTATGCCAGATACTGCCATACCTGCACAAGAAAGCTGAGGCAACAAAAGGAAAGAAACTAACGCAACAGCAGCACACACCCTAGACACAATACTTCCCCTTCTTCTGGGAGTAGGTGCTCCTGCTGGTTGCCTGGTCTCAGCACGACGATCAACAGCAAGTTGCTCTATTGGTTCTATCCTCACACCGCAATTGTGGCAGAATAGCGCCCCCTCTTCTAGCTCGTTACCGCAATTTGAACAATACATAACACATCCTCCTTTCTACAAATCAGGTTCTTCTCCAAAATAGTGGGTAAGAACCAATAGTTTTAGCAATCTAAAAAGACACTATCCCTTTGGTGTTCAATGTCCTACTACGAATCTAGGAAAATCCTCTTTCCCTATTTTCTTGCTGAGTTGGTTTTCCTTACACGCAAACATTTCTGACAAACTCCAGCCCCAGCCATATTCAACTTCTTGATCTGGCTTAATCCTGCTGTGAAACCCTATGAGGAAGATGCCGTCACGATTTTTGTGCAAATTCCCTTAAGGGCTCATCCTCTCATTTCCAACCTCTAGGTAAGCTCTCCTTCTAACTGAGAGGAGTTGACCCGAGCGTACACAGTGTAGATTCCGGGCGATAATCCTGTGGCGTTGTAAGTCTCTGCAAATCCCATCCCCTGACCCGGAGAAAGGGGAACTTCCTGGATAACCTGGGCAAAGGCTTTATCCGCCGACCATCTCCACAACTCCTGGCCCTGAGCATCGGTAACCCAAAAATCGTACATCTGAGCGGAATTGAAGACAATAGTATCCTTCTTATCTTCTATGTTTTTGACCTCCAGGGCCAGTCTGATCTCACCCCCAGTAGTGGTATAGGGGTCAATAGAGAAGGTGGCTTCAAAGTTACCGGAAGAAAGAGTGTCCACTCTGATATCCTCGGGAATACTGTCCTGCCTATCGGTACTCCTTTCCACTCTCTCAGCAGGCACAAATGCCCACGATGGGTCGTAACCTTGAACTAATCTTCGAGGCTCACCTGAACCATCAGAGTTAATTAACCAGATCCAGCCGTTGACCGCATAAGCAATTTTCTTTCCATTTGGTGACCATGCTAGACCTGAACCGGCACTGATTCCATTAACAAACTTAAGCTGATAAACCTCCTTAACATTCTTCCCACTCGCATTGATTATTGCCAAAATGTCTTGCCCTCTTTTGTAATCTCTATACCAAAAGGCAATTTTCCCGCCATTAGGTGACCAGGTAGGATCGCTGATCAGCTCGTCCAACAAGTACTCTATCCCCCTGGAATCAATGAGACCGAAAAGCCGGACTTGGTTTCTTCCATCTTCCTCGGATACTGTAAGCCAGTGGTGTGCCTTATCTCCTTTCCACTCTTTTTCTATAAAGACAATCTTTCCATCCTTTCTCCTAATGTCGTAATCTACTAGCTCGTGTGGGTCAATTGGAGGAAAATCTAACTCTTCTACTTGAAGAGTGGAAAGATCAAGTGAAAGCATTTTGTCGAGTCCCTTATAGAGAGCCCGAGGTGTTAGGAACAATTCAAAGGGTCTTTTACATCCATCGTGAAACATCAACTCGATCCTTTTCATTTGTCGTGAAAGTTTTTACTTTTGTTTAGAGTAATGATACACTCATCCCAGCCGCTGTCAATGGCGGTAGAAAGGAGACTGGGATGGGGAAAGTATCTAAAAAGGAGCTCCCCTTGCCCTTTATCCAAAGCTGCTAGATGCAAGTGATAAGAAAGATCGACAGAAGATTCGGGTTGTCCACCCCTTTCA
>NZ_BLRZ01000157.1 GCF_013281975.1 Candidatus Hakubella thermalkaliphila
TCCGAACTTAAAGAACCAGGCCATGGCATGGAAATTAAACTGCTGCGAGTAATAAAACCTGAAATCAAAGAGAATGTTTATGACTATTCAGTTTACCAAAACGAAAGGTCAAATTTTCTTGTACCTCTTGAGGTAATCTACCGCAACTCTTTACCTGAGGGGTCAAGTGTTTTCAAAAGACTAAAAGAAGCCAGTTTAAAACTTGAAGATATCGGGTTAGACGAAATGCCCTGGCCAGGGCAGAAACTTGAAAATCCTATTCTGGATGTATCTACAAAATTAGAAGCAACCGACAGGTACGTAACTTGGGAAGAAGCAAAAAATATTGCCGGGCTCGCTGATGATGAAGTAAAAGAAATTAAGAGAATAACCCTACTTGTCAATGAGCTCATCACAAGAGAAGCCAGGCGAGTGGGTCTGGTCAATGAGGACGGTAAAATAGAGCTTGGATTTGATGAAGACCGAAATCTCATGCTGGTGGATGTCCTGGGAACCCCTGATGAGTGTAGATTTACCTTTGAAGACATGCCCGTAAGCAAAGAAGTTGCCAGAATATTTTATCGAAATACTGACTGGTGCAAAGAGGTAGAAGAAGCGAAGAAGAAAGATAGAGTGGGATGGAAAAAACTTGTAAGGGCTACACCTCCTTCATTACCGAACAGACTTGAAGAGTTAATTTCTCTGCTTTATCAAGCTTGTTGTAATGAAATAACCCGAAAGAGATGGTTTGCCGCACCTCCTTTAAAAGAGATACTGCTAGAAATAAAAGAGGTTCTTTGATTATGAACATGGTTGATGTTACAGAGGAGACCATAAAAGAAGCTGCTGCCCTTAGAACTGCGGAATCATGGAATTTTGAGGTCAAGGTTATAGGATTATGGATCGATGAGAACTGGGAAGTTTGTGAGGTTGAATGATTTTGGATTTACGTCGGCTAGCACAGCATAAAAGGTTCGTACCTTGCGGCACTCACCCAAATTTTTGCTTCGCAAAAACTTCTTTTATGCCGGTTTATGCTGGGAACGTTATCTGCCATAGCCAGCAATAGAAAAGAATAAACATGGAGATACAAATTGATCCCCATACATTAGAGCGAGCAGAGGAAAGAGGTACGAGTGAAAAAGAGATTGTAGATGTTGTCAACACTGGTTTTTCCATCCCAGCTAAATATGGACGTGTTGGGAAAGCTAAGATATATGATTTCGAACAGAGACGGTACAATAAATACTGTACAATAAATACTATAAACAAAAAAGAGTTGAAGTATTCTATATTGTTGAAGGAAATGCAATCATCACTGTGACTATCTACGTATTTTATGGAAAGTGGGAGGGATAAAATGAACATTCTTTATAATGATAAGACAGATTTGCTTTATCCCTACAACGTCATTTACCTGAATACCTACAATATGTTGTGGCTCAATTAAAGAAATTGCCCTACATATTGAACCAAGATTCTTAAGTATCGCTGTAGGGTTATATTCGCTTAGACGATAGGAAGCAAGATGTCATAAACAGGCGAGTCTCTGAAGATATTGTGCTGGATATAGGGGAGAATGAGAGAGTCATTGGTATTGAAATTATTGACGCTTCAAAACATGTGAACTTGGAGAGACTTTTACCAATAAAATACGAAGTTTCAAAAAGAACAGCATAAGTTTACTGGCTACAGGTAGATATCGGAAGTGATGTAAAGAATAAAGGTAACTATTCAGTTGTAATGCTATCTTGCAAACCATGGCGTATGTCTGGACAAGCGAGACACATGTCCTACTTAAGGGGGTGTCTTTGGTCACCAGTAGGATGGGCGTCTCGCCCGTCTTCTAGAAACATGACCGAATAGTTACGAATAAAGAAATGACTGTATTTTAATGCACGTAACAGCAGATAAGGTGAGTAACGGAGGGGAACTTCCCCCCTCCGTCCTCTCAGAACCCGGCGTGAGCCTCTCAACTCACCGGGCTCCCATCATCCAGCCGTTGGAAACGGCTTTGCTCTCTTCAAAGATTCCTCCCATGACTGGTTGATCATTAAATCGAGCTGGATAACCCACCCCCTTTGCTCCATCTCGATTACCGAGATTTCATCACTACTACGGGGTGGTCCGCCCCTCTTCCCCCGCATCGGTACTCTCCCACTTGTGGGGGCCTCCCACTTGTGTTTCTCCCTTCGCATCGGGGGGAGAGGTTCCCACGTTCTACCCAAGAGCCTGAATCATGTTCACGCCGCCTTTGTGCCGGAAGCCATCTGGGCAGTAAGCAGGTCTCCCCCAGACTGATCCCAGGTTAACGACGACCCCCTGGTTTTGACTTCGTCCCTACGCTTTCGACAGGTCATCAGCGGTTCACTTTCGTTCGTCTCCATGACCCTCACCTGATCCCATCTTGCGGGACCTTTTCCTCAACGCTTGCCACCATGGCTTTTGACCACAGCAGCTTGAGGTGGTTTGGAGCCTGCTCCTGCAAGCCGGCTCCGAGGGGCCTAACCCTCATCTCTTATGCAGCTTCGTGGCGCACCATCGTCTAGCAGTAACTAAAAGGCTTAGGTGCTACGCACCTTCTCCCAAATAGCCCTTCGGGCAACTTCTTTAGGCACAAACTGTTAGATGAAATTATGAAAAAAGTTCCTAAAGGTAAACTTATTACCATAAATCACCTGACTTTTCCCTAAAAAATATGGTTCTTCTCCCTAGAGTATGGAGTAAATAGCGACCATCGTCTATCCTTTATGCTGGTTGAAAGTAAAACAAGCAGCATAGAAAGGAGAAGACGATGGTCAAACAAGAGTATATCAACCAGTTGGTGGGAGTGCAAGGACACAGGGTGCTGGCCTTACACTTTGGCGAGAACAGAAAAACAGGAGATAAAGAGTTGGTGATCGAGCTGGGAAGGCACGAGAGTAAATATCGCTGCCCCTGCGGCAGGAGTTGGACACCTACTACGATCGCTCTACCCGCATGGTGAGGGACCTGCCTTACGGACCCTACCAGCGCTCCTGGCTTTCTTTCCCCCAGTTCCGGGTGGCCTGTCCCGACTGCGGGGTGGTAACCGAGGAACTTC
>NZ_BLRZ01000158.1 GCF_013281975.1 Candidatus Hakubella thermalkaliphila
TAACCCTACAACGTCATTTACCTGAATACATACAATATGTTGTGGTTCAATTAAAGAAATTGCCCTACATATTGAACCAAGATTCTTAAGTATCGCTGTAGGGTTAAAAGAGGAAGGAAAGAAAATGAGCAAAGGGAAAATAAGGGAAGAAGAAATTAGAAGAATTATTAGAGCAGACGACGAGTGGGAGCCCGTGGGCCCAACGCCCATGCCTTCACTGACAGATTTGCGCAACTGGGATTTCCGTCTTTTGGACACCTACGAGCCTTTTTACGCTCCATTTTGTGACTTGTGCTGCCTATGTACTTTTGGCAAGTGTGACTTAACGGAAGACAAGAAAGGCGCTTGCGGCATAGATATTGCCACGCAGCAGGCGAGGTGGATTCTCATCTGTTCGCTGATGGGCACAGCGGCTCATGGTGCTCACGGCAGGCATATGATTGATCATTTGATTGAAAAATATGGTGAGGACTTTAAAATAGACCTAGGCAGCCAAGTGAATGTGGAAGCCCCGATTATTAGGACAGTCACAGGTCTGAAGCCGAAAAATCTCGGCGACCTGCGCAAAGCTATTGAATATGTGGAGCGGGAAATGATTCATCTAGTTTCGGCTACCCATATGGGTCAGGAAGGCAATTATCGCGACTTTGAGTCAAAGGCGTTTCACGCCGGCACGCTCGACCATGTGGCGCTGGAAGCGGCTGATATTGCTCAGATAGTCGGTTACGGTCTGCCTACGTCAATAGCTGATACGCCTTTGGTCGATTTGGGCTGGGGCGCCATAGATGTAAAGAAGCCTACCATTGTAGTAGTAGGTCATAACGCAATCACCGCGTATGCGATTGTCGACTATCTGCGCCAGCATGATCTGTACGATAAAGTGGAGGTCGCAGGGCTTTGCTGTACGGCCCATGATGTGACTCGTTATGATAGCAGTGCCAAAATTATCGGTCCGCTTTCCCGCCAACGCTTCTTCCTGAAGGCAGGATTGGCTGACGTGGTGGTAACCGATGAACAGTGTGTCATCACCGACATTCCGCAGATGGCCAGCGAAGCAGGTGCAGCCATGGTTGCCTGCTCGGATAAAATTAGTTACGGATTGGAAGAAGTCTCGGCAAAGCCGGTGGATGACATTCTTCGGGAAATGCTTGAGAACCAAAAGCAGTTTCTGATTCTGGATTCGGAAAAAGCGGCTGAAGTAATTGTGCGGGCGGCGTTGGCGCTTGCGCCTCTCCGCCAGGAAAGAAAGAAGCTCATGACTAAGGAAGAAGCGTCGCTTTTATCAGCTAAATGCCGCGGTACTTGCGAGACCTGCAACCGGGCTTGTCCTAACCTTCTGCCAGTCAATCTCGCCATCAATCAAGCTAGGCAGGGCGATTTCACAAAGTTGGGCAGTGTTTTCCTGCGTTGCATCGGCTGCGCTAAATGTGAAGAGGCGTGTGTCAATAATATCCCCATCCAAAAAGTTATGCAGGCTGCCGCTGCTTCAGACACTTATAAGATACGTGCCGGTCGTGGTCCGATTCATGATGTGGAAATTCGGAAGGTCGGTTCTCCCATCGTTCTTGGTACTATCCCAGGCGTAATCCTGTTTGCTGGTTGCTCGAACTTCCCCGGCGATATTGATGATGTGGCTTGGTTGGCTGAAGAATTGGCTCGGCGCAAATATATCGTTAATCTGTCAGGCTGTGCGGCTATGGCTGCGGCTATGCGCAAAGATGAGGATGGTAAAACTATTTATGAAAAATATATTCCCGAGTTTGACGCCGGCTGTATCGTTAACGTGGGTTCCTGCATTTCCAACGCTCACGTGGTGGGGGCGGCGATTAAAATCGCCAACATCTTTGCCACACTGCCAAACCGGGCCAACTTTGAGCTGATGGCCGACTATATTATAAACAGAGTAGGCGCTTGCGGCGTTGTTTGGGGACCATATTCCCAAAAGGCGCTTTGCATTGGTACCGGAGCAGTACGTTGGGGCATTCCTATAGTGCTCGGTCCTCATGGCTCTAAATATCGGCGTCTTTTCATGAGCAAGAAAGAAGCAAGCGACTGGCGTGTGATGGACGGCCGTACTAAACAGCGGGTAGATACTCAAGAACCCACGCCGGAACACATGATGCTTGTGACTGAGACGAAAGAAAGAGCGCTGGTCACTATTATCAAACAGTGCTTCCGCCGCAACGACACGCCTCCCGGCCGGGCAATCAAGCTAAACAGTTATATTTCTGCCTACAAGCAAGTTATGGGTTCTTTGCCTGATGATTTGCAGAACTTTATCCGGACAGAAAAAGAGATCCCCATCGTTTACAAGCGGGAAGTTATCGCCTATCTTAAAGAGGTGGGTTGGAAGCCTAAGATCTCTCTTTCCTTGCCGACGCTTATCGGCACTTACGAGACTAAAGTTCCTATTGAGGCTACCGTAAAATAATTATGAAACAGGAGGGATTTAAGTGGCGTCTGAGTTAATGACCATGCCTTATTATAAGATTAACGTCCTAACCGGCACGAAAGCGGCTAAGGTGGTGTCTGAGCCAGTAGAGGCGGCACGCATAATTGATAAGGCTACAAACCCGCTTTACGTTTTTGGTGCAGAAGTTATAGATTCGCTTGTGGGTGATAGGCTGCTGATTGACTTTACCTTGGAGATTGCTAAATCCCGCAACATTCCTATCTGCGCTACAGCCCATGTTAAGAAAAAGATGATGGAGTTGGGGGTTCTTCCCGATTCGATTTATGACATTATCGAAATAGTCCATTTTTTAAAGGATAAAAACTGGATGGGCGTTCGCGGCAAAGGATTTCATGATTTGGTATTGTTTACCGGAGTCAGATGTGATCTGGCGGAGCGTGGTTTGTCCACGCTTAAGCATTTTGCGCCTCATCTGAAAACATTTGCTATCTGCCGCCGCAGTCACCCGAATGCTGACTTTGCGGTGCCGGTGATTACTAAAACGGAGAAATGGCGCGTGTATTTGGAAGGTGTAATCAGTGAATTAGGAACTGTTAAGGCATAAGCTTTGAAAAGTAGAAAATATTAAACAG
>NZ_BLRZ01000159.1 GCF_013281975.1 Candidatus Hakubella thermalkaliphila
GCAGGTGGCAAGGCCTTCAAAGCGGTGCAAATAGGCGGCCCTTCAGGCGGCTGTCATTTCCTACTATATCGTGCTGGATAAGTGTAAAGCCTGCATGATTTGCCTTCGGAAGTGCCCCGTCGGAGCGATTACAGGAGCTAAGAAGGAAGTGCATGTAATAGACCAGGATAAGTGTAACCGATGTGGAGTATGCCTGAGTGTATGCCCGGAGCGATTCAGCGCTGTGGAATGTGTTCCGGGGCGACTAAATAATGGAGGTGAAAAATGAGTGGCACTGTCACTATTGATCGAAAAGTGTTATCAATCAATGGGGAAGAGAACATCCTGGAGCTAATTCGCAAGGCAGGTGTGGATCTGCCGGCCTTCTGTTACCACTTCGAACTAGCGGACTTTGGCGCATGCCGCATGTGCATAGTGGAAGAAGAGAAGATGGGATTCATTGCTGCTTGTCACACTCTCCCGGCCGATGGCATGGTCATTCGTACCACTACCCCCCACTTGCAACGAATGCGCCGCACCATTCTGGAACTGCTCCTGGCCGATCACGATCGTGATTGCGCCATCTGTGAGGAGAGCGGCCAGTGCCGGTTGCAAGAATTGACACTTCGCTTCGGAATAGATAATATTCGGTTCGGCAAAGATAGCGAATCTCTCCCGCGAGACGAATCGAGTGCCAGTCTGGTACGGAATCCGAATAAGTGCGTGCTGTGTGGAAACTGTGTGCGTAACTGTCGCGAGATTCAAGGCATAGGGGTGCTGGACTTTGCCTACCGAGGTGCGAAAGTGCAAGTAATGCCGGCATTTGGCAAATCTATGGCCGAGGTGGAATGTGTGGGATGTGGCCAGTGCATCCTGGCCTGCCCTACCGCTGCGCTGAGGATAAAATTCGAAATAGATGCTGTCTGGGACGCTTTGAATGACCCGGGTAAGCGGGTCATCGTTCAGACAGCCCCGGCAGTGCGCGTCGCCCTGGGCGAGGAGTTCGGGGGGAAAGCGGGCGCTATCAGCACCGGTAAGATGGTCGCTGCCCTGCGCCGGCTAGGATTTCACGAAGTCTACGATACTTGTTTTGGCGCTGATTTGACAGCGATGGAGGAAACGACCGAATTTCTCCATCGTTTCGAAAAGGGAGAGAAGCTACCGCAATTTACCAGTTGCTGTCCGGCGTGGGTAAAGTACGCCGAGCACTTCCACTCCGAACTCCTGGGGCAACTTTCCACCTGCCGCTCACCTCACCAGATGCTCGGCTCACTGCTTAAGAAGTTCTATGCCCCGGAACAAGGGCTCTCTCCGCAGGATCTCTTTGTGGTTTCGGTGATGCCTTGCACAGCCAAGAAGTTCGAGGCCAGGCGACCGGAATTCACTACTGAGGGAAGCCCCGATGTGGACGCCGTTATTTCGACCCACGAACTGGCCCGCATGATCCGCGAAATGGGCATCGTCTTTGAAGAACTGGAAGAGGACTCCTACGATTTGCCATTCGGATTTGCCAGTGGTGCCGGCACCATCTTCGGCTACTCCAGCGGGGTGAGCACCGCGGTGGTGCGCACCGCGATCTACAAGTTGACCGGGAAAAGGCCGCCGCTCGATTTTACCTTTACTCCAGTAGAGGGATTCCCTAATGTGACCGAGGCCATTGTGCCTCTGGCTGAAGGAGAGATCCGCATATCTACAGTGCACACTTTAGGGGCCGCCAAGAAGTTGATCGCTGCCTTGCAGGCGGGCAAAGTGTCCTACCACCTGGTAGAGGTAATGGCCTGCCCCGAAGGATGCATTGGCGGCGGTGGACAGCCCCTTTCCCGTGATATCCAGGCTCGGCCGAAACGGACACAGGGGATGCGAGGAGCAGACCGATTGAAGCAGATACGAACGGTACAGGATAATCCATTCATCGAGGAGCTTTACCAGCGATGGCTGAAGCAGCCGGGAAGCGACGCTGCCCACCACGCGCTGCATACTACTTATGCCTCACGCCGGCGTGTATTTGGGCAATTCATCCCTGTTGTGGCCGCCGAGCGACCCACCGTGGACATCAAGGTTTGTGTCGGCACCAGTTGCTACCTGCGAGGGTCTTATGGTGTGATACAAAAATTGATCGACTTGATTGAAAAACAGCAGTTGACCGATCGCGTCAACCTGGAGGCCACTTTCTGTCTGGAGCAATGCGACCGCGGGCCATCGGTAGTTATTGATGGACATTTGCTGGAAGGAGTGGCCGAAGAACGCCTTACGGCAATCTTTGAGGAGATGGTGGTGAAAGCTCTGGCATAGATATTTTTGAGAAAGCGGCGCTTTTTTGTCCTGCGGTAAGGAGCATTACTTCTGAAGGCAAGGGGGAGAAGGTGAATTAGAGATCCCAACCTTGGCGCAGGAAAAGCGAAGGTTGGGATTTTCTATTTGTAAGAGCGAGGGTTGCCATGGAGAAAAGACTGGGGTTTGCGGGCATAATCATTGAAGACCGACGAAAAACAGCGCCCCGGGTAAATGAGATACTCTCTGAGTTCGGAGATATTATCGTTGCCCGGATGGGGCTTCCTTACCATAAGAAGAACTGTTGTGTCATTACACTTGTTGTCGATGCAACAACCGATGAGTTTGGGGCTCTTACCGGTAAGCTTGGTCTGGTTGAGGGGGTTTCAGTGAAATCAGCTTTAAGCAAGGGCAAGTAGAGATGGAAAAGACGCCGAAATCGCTACGGTTACAGATAGGATTATTTGGGAGGACTAACGTAGGGAAGTCGAGCTTACTCAACATGATTGCTGGACAGGATGTGGCAATTATCTCCTCTATGCCCGGGACGACAACTGATGTGGTGGAGAAGACGATGGAACTGCTGCCGCTCGGTCCGGTTGTGTTTTTGGATACTGCCGGACTGGATGATAAATCTATCCTTGCTGAAGCCAGACTCAAGAAAACACATAAGATTTTCGACCGTGCTGATGTTATCTTGCTCCTGACAGAACCTGACATCTGGACCGAATACGAGGAATATATAATAGAAGAAGCAAAAAGGA
>NZ_BLRZ01000160.1 GCF_013281975.1 Candidatus Hakubella thermalkaliphila
TGCACCGAGTTCGCCTCTCATTCCTAAATCCTAGTTTCCGGACAGCCTCTATAGTGATGAATCTCGAGAACCCAGGGGTATCTCTTGAAGTGCTCGAACATGCCATATTCGTCGGCTGAAGCTTGCAGTAACGGCTGAACTGGAACCGATGGAAGGTCTGGGACAATGCGCTCTAGTTCTTGAGGTATGCTTCTGGCGTCGGTAATGTCAGCAATAACGAACCGAGCCATGTGAGCTAGGGTGGAGACAGTCTCCGTGATATCTCGGCTAGCAGGTTTCTCGAAATCAAACAAGACAGGCAAATAGTCACGCTTGCGAAGTTCCTCTCGGATCGCATCCAAAACAGCCTTTCGCTCCAGCATGAAGCGACCCAAGATCAGCACAACCTTGGAGGTAATAGTATCAATTACGTGGCGGATTTTGTCACTGTGGAGGAGCAGATAAATGAACTGAGCGACTTCAAGATTGTCCACCGTGATAGTAGGCTCTTCGTAATCCGTGATGATCAGATTCGATTGATCCGCCTGCTCTAGTTTTAGCCCCCAAGCGGAAATCCCATAGACTCTACAATACCTAAGGGTCGCCTTCTCGAAGTTTGTCTCGACCAAACAGGCATTCGTGAGATCCGCCCAGTTGAGATCCGCCTCCCTGAAGTTTGCCTCGCTAAGGTCCGCCCCGCTAAGATCCGCCCAGTTGAGATCCGCCTCCCTGAAGTTCGCCTGCCTAAGGTCCGCCCCGCTAAGGTTCGCTCCCCTGAGATTCACCCTAGTGAGATTAACCCTGAAGAGGCTCACCTCGGTGAGTTTTGCCCCGCTAAGGTTCGCTCCCCTGAGGTCTGCCCCCCTAAGGTCTGCCCCCCTAAGGTCTGCCCCCCTGAGGTCTGCATCCCAGAGGTGCGCCTCCCTAAGGTCCGGCAGTATTCTAAGATTCTCTTTCCTCCACCTATTCCAAGCAGCCATCCCTTGCTTGAGAAGATTGAGATGCAGATCATTTGCCACAAGACTCAACTCCTCTTAGGTACCCTTATCATGTGTGATAATGCTTATTTACATAGGGATTTCCTTCCGTTTTTCGGCCATTTCTTTTTACTCTTTATTGGGCGCAATTTCATCTAAAACGGTTAATAACCGAACCTACTCCATCTACCCTGACTTTTGCAACTCATCTTCTAGTCTCAAGAAATCACCAACCCCTAGCCAATTCTTCGACTTCTTCGTCAATCCAGATTCTAGAGGCCTCCTATGCGAAGCACTCCTGCCCGTTCCCTGATTGACTCTTCCTCCTCTCTAGGCTCTACCGCTTGCCTTTCGGCCCTGCCCAGCACCCACTCCTCCACCCATTTCTGGAAGGTGATCTAGGTCATCTCCAAAGCCAATAGCTTGACCGCTCATACCCCGTAAGCCAATCATGTCATCTAGTTATCTTCTCTCACCGGTACGCAATGGCGCATATGATCTTAGGGTCTAGCAGAGTACAAGCAATTGGGCAAATATAGTGAGCCGCAAAGCCCATGTTATATGGAGTTGCCATTTTTTAGCTTACATTCTCTTGACCTCATCAGTTCCTCAAAGTATTCGTGACAAAGTTGTTTAGCTTCGTCCCAAGTTATGAGAGGATTATCCCAATCCTCAAAGATTTCATCAAATTCTGGCACGGCGTATCTTCCACAATTCTTACACTTCTCTAACGCTCCCTTTCCACTCATGCATACCGGACAAAACTCCTCAGGGGCGTCGCAATCATAGACTGCAGGTTCATATACGTAAGGCTCGTAAATTTTGACAAACTCCCAAGCAATAGCTATGCCCTCTTCAATCCAGAAATAGTTCCCGCAAAGTATACATCGGGCTAAAGCAGGATTTTTGATTGATCGACCCAACTCAGTCAATGGTCGATAGTAGGGAGAGTTAAAACCAAATGATGATCTGTTTATTTCGTCAGGTTCCTCCATAAGTCCAATAACCTTCCGAGCCTCATGCATTAAGAAGCTTCTCCTCAGATCTGTACATAGCTGGGGTAAAATTTCGGGTCTAAGTTGGTTATTTGCAGGGATTTGTAATGTGATGATGGATTGTTCTTGCCAATCTAAATTTAGTTTGTTAAGATACTTTTTAATCCACAGCCAGTACACTTTGTCACTTCGCACATCGCAAATCACAAATAACACTGGTAGAAGAGAATCACGCCAGTCTTTTAGATGCTCAGTGTCAATGTCAAAATGAATACGATCTTTAGAGATGTGCGGATGTTTAGTTCCTTTTATTTGGACATGAAATTCCCAAGGCGCTGTACGCCCAGATTCAAATACCTTAACGTGTAGGTCGATACCAAAATCATGATATAAACGATTGCATACCCAGTTTGCTTCGTTAAATATCTTCTCCACAAGTAATACTGCTTTCTCTCCAATTTGGCCGAATTCTGTTCGCTTCACCATTTGTTATCATCTCCGGAAATTTCTACCGGCAATTTCCTATAACGTTTTCGGTATAAAAGAACTCCGGCGAAGCCGAATTTGGACGGAGCGAAGTGTAGTCTTTTGCACCGTGTTATCTCTCGTTTTCGGCAGAATGCGCTTAACTCTGTGACCGTTGACGAACCCACTTAAGAGATTGTGACCCTCTTCGCCTTGCTGCATATGAATCAGCGATATAACCCTTGATTAGCCTATTCAGAAAACCATGAGACCAGTAACAACGTCCTGTAGCGTCTACAACACAGGCAACACAGTTATCAGGCCCAAGCTCGCTATAATGACTACAATCATCTTCTAGCATATACTCTTCTAGCTCATATGTACGCGATTTCCCTTCGGCAAGTTCAATCGGTTCTTCTTCTAAAATTACAAGACCTGGCAATTTCCTTTTGGCTCGCGTTGACAAATTAACCCTACAGCGAAATATTTTTATGGACTTTTCTTCCCACCTGTATTATAATCCCCTCGTAGGCTCCTCAGGCTCCTGAGGATAAAGCGCATCTTGCTTCTCCAACCCGAT
>NZ_BLRZ01000161.1 GCF_013281975.1 Candidatus Hakubella thermalkaliphila
GGCTCGGGTACCTTCACCATCACCATTAAGGCTCCTTCCACCCCAGGCACCTACATCATCAAATACGACATGGTCAAGGAAGGAGTGACCTGGTTCAGTTGGGTGGGCTCTCCTATGCGTGTGCGGCAGGTGGTAGTGAGATAGGAGTCCCGTAGGTCAGCAAGGAGGGCAGGCCATGAGTATCGGCAAAACCCGGGGCTTTTTGTACTGGCTGGCCCGACTTATGGGCGATGTGTCTGCAGTCCAGAAGGGCAAAGTGGGCCGGCGGGTTGCAAGGAGGGTGGCGGGCAAGGCCACCGGTAGGGCGCTGAGGAAGCTGTTTAAGTGAAGGGTAGGCCTCAAAGATAAGGAGGAGGTATGACCCAGGTAGAAATACTGGAAGAACTCAAGAAGCTTACGATCCCAGAGCGCCTGACAATTGTCGAAGTCGTCCTGCGTCTGATTCGTGAAGACCTTGAGCACGGGCAACCGCTGAGCTGGACAGAGAGAAAACGTCAATTGGCCACAGCGGCTGAGGCTCTACTACCGGATTATGCAGCGGGCGGCGAGATGACCATCTTCACGGCTCTTGATAGCGAGGACTTTTATGCGTCGGGGTGAAGTGTGAGAAATGTGTCAGGAGGTTATTTGCAGAAGGCGCTACTGGAGAGGATTCAAGCCAAGGTTAAAGGGAGGAATTACCATTTCACACTTCACGCTGGGGATCGCATGACTGAAAGGCACATTTCCGTCAAGGAAGTTGAGCAGGCCTTGTTAAGCGGTGGTGCTGAGGTGATAGAGGACTATCCTGAAGACCCCCGCGGCCCTAGTTGTCTTGTCCTCGGCATAACGAGAGGCGGGCGGCCATTACATATACAATGTACCTATCCGCCCAATGTGGCGGTTATAACGGCTTATGAGCCGAATCCCGAGGAATGGATAGACTGGAGGATAAGGAGAGGAGGCAAGCCATGAAAACATGTCCATTATGTGGTGGGGAGCTGGAGGAGAAGATAGTTACCCATCCCCAGGAGTATAAGGGAAAGATCATCATTCTGGAGAATGTGCCTGCTGAGCTATGTCGCCAGTGTGGAGAGGTGCTACTGCGCCCCGATATCCTCGAAAGGGTGCAAGAAGTGGTGTGGTCTGAGGTAGCTCCTAAGCGCACGGCTTCCGTGCCTGTGTATGACTTGGCACAGCTCTAGAAAAGGAGGAGCTATGGCCAGTGGTTCCATTGTCAAAAGAGAAGGGAAAAGAGGGGCTGTCTATGCTATCGTGGCCCGGATGGACGCCGCCATTATAAGACGGTTGGGGAAAGAAAGATAGACGCCCAGCGAGCTTTGCGCCAGGTGCTGGCCCAAATTGATCGGGGCGAATATCAGGAACTGCCCGACATCAGCTTTGAAGAGTTGGCTGCTAAGTTCCTTGAGTCTCAGAGGGCAAGGGTAAGGGAAAAGACCTATCTGGGCTACCGTGGGCACCTGGAAGGAAGGCTAATCGGATATTTTAAGGGGCGAAAGGTTAAGACCATAAGGCCCGTGGACGTGGAGAGCTTTCTGGCCTCTATGGCCCAAGAGGGGGTATCGGCGGCTACCACAGCCAAACATCTGGGCACCTTGAAGATGCTCCTAAAGCGGGCTACTCAGTGGGGATATCTCACCAGAAGCCCGGCTGAACATGTAAGGCCACCTCGCATTCCCCAAAAGGAGATGGACTTTCTTTCCCCCGAGGAGATGCAACTCCTGATTGAGGCCACCGAGGAGCGGTATCGCCCGCTCATCATGTGCGCCTGTCTCACCGGTATGCGCCAGGGCGAAATTTTGGGGCTTCAGTGGGGGGATATCGATTTGAGAGCTCAAGAATCTTTGTCCGCCGGACTTGTCAGAGGGGCAGGTTCTATGAGCCTCAAAGCTCCTATTCCCGGCGGGCGGTCGTCATTCCTAACTCCCTGCTTGAGGCCCTTAAAGAGCACCAGATGCGCCAGCTTGTGGAGGGGCCGGCCTCGGATCAGGACCTGGTTTTCCCGAGTGTGGCGGGGAGGCCCATGGATCCCCACCAGGTCATTTGCCACGTTCTCTGGCCGGCTTTGGCCAGGGCGGGACTCAGGAGGATCCGTTTCCATGATCTAAGGCACTCCTATGCCGCTGCGCTTCTCTCAAGGGGGGAGAACCCCAAGTTTGTCCAGCGCCAGTTGGGCCATTCCCGCGTCCAGATTACCCTTGATCTCTACGGACATCTCCTGCCGGAGACCGAGCGTGAGGCTGCTGTCCGCCTGGAGCGAAACCTTTCCCCTCGGGCTACGGAGGAGGACAGCATACTATGAAAGTCGCCTGGAGGCCAGAACATTTGTGCTCAGCCAGAAATTTTGTAAAAAATTTGTGGCCAATTTGTGGCCAAGACTTGGAAAAACATGGCGAGATATGGGGCAACATGGCTTTTGGGAAATTGCTATTTTCCCTCGTCAGGGGCAATATGGGCAGCCATGGGCAAACATGGATAAAGGGTCGGGGCAGACTTAAAATCCGTTGTCCGCAAGGACGTGTGGGTTCGATTCCCACCTCGGGCACCACTTGTTTCAGTAGGACCTACCTTGTGGGGACATTGCTCTCGTGTTAGTTTTCTCTCTCCAGGGCTCTCATTATTTCTAGAATCTTTTGGTAGATCTCTTTGAGGAGATTGCCGTAGAGGGGGCCCGAGGTTAGCTTTTCTATGTTATTTAGAATCTCCTCTTCTCGGAGAGGATCATAGGCAGGGAGGCCAATTTTCTCCTTCAATTTTTTGAGCATGATGACTTTTTCGGCCCGCTGGTTCAAGATGGAGATGATCTGGCTGTCCAGGGAATCGATCTCCCTTCTCAGTCTGGCGATCTCCTCTTTGACTTCTCTTTCTGACAACGGAGACGGACCCCCTCTCTACTCTTGGCTGGCTGCAATGACTTATGACTTCTTATTGCCATGATTGTAGGTGCCTGGGGTGGAAGGAGCCTTAATGGTGATGGTGAAGGTACCCGAGCC
>NZ_BLRZ01000162.1 GCF_013281975.1 Candidatus Hakubella thermalkaliphila
AAAATAACCCAATTTTCATGCGACGTGGTGCGCCGCGGTGCATGGGCGATTCCTTTGAAAATAACATAATTTTCATGCGACGTGGTGCGCCACGGTGCATGGGCGATTCCTTTAAACCTGATTGTTCTTGATACGGTCACCATCCCATGAATCATGAAAATATTGGCTATTTTCTAATTAATAGCTTAACAATTTGTGGTAAAAATCTTGGGCTTCTTCATTATTCCTGGATATGACCAGAATGGTGTCGTCACCTGCCAGGGTGCCCACCACTTGAGAAAAGCCAATGTCATCTATAGCCGCAGCAAGACTGTGAGCGCTACCCGGAGTCGTCTTTATAACTACCTGGTTCATCACTACCTCCGCTGAAATCAGGGAATCCTCCACTCGCTTTCGGAGAGACTTTAACTTATCCTGAGACAAGGAAAGTCTGTTTGTGCTCTCTATGGCATAACTTACTTTCCCATCTCTGTTTTTTATCTTTGCCAGACCCAGACTCTTTATGTCCCGAGAGATGGTGGCCTGGCTCACTTCGATACCCACCTGAGCCAGTTTCCTGGCCAGCTCTTCCTGAGTGTTAATTTTGTTCTGAGCCACTATCTCCTGTATAATTCTCAGCCTCTCTTTTCTTGCCATATCCTGGTCTAACCCTGCCTACTGATACAGAAATTTAAGGACTGCCTTCTGGGCGTGAAGACGGTTTTCTGCCTGATCGTAAATGACACATCTCGGGTGGGACATAATCTCATCCGTGATCTCCTCTCCCCGGTGAGCAGGAAGACAATGCATTATGATGGCATCCTCCCTGGCCCGGGAGATCAGTCGGGAGTTTATCTGAAAAGGGCCAAAAATTCTAGCCCGTTCCTCTTGGTCCCTCTCCTGGCCCATGCTAGCCCAGACATCAGTATAGAGCACATCGGCTCCCTGCACAGCTTCCCCAGGATTGTGGCTGATCAGGGCCGTCAGGCCAGAGCGGTTGGCTATCTCCTGGGCCAGAGCTATCACATCTTCGGCCGGCTCGTAGCCCGGGGGGCAACATATGGTTACATCCATCCCCACTTTGGTCATTCCGATAAGGATTGAATTAGCCACATTGTTGCCGTCCCCCAGATAAACTAGCTTTAGGCCTGGCAATCTTCCTTTCTTCTCTTTTATAGTCAAAATATCGGCCAGGATCTGGCAGGGATGGAACTTATCGGTAAGAGCATTGATGACCGGAATATCACCAGATCGGGCATACTCCTCGATCTCTTCCTGAGCAAAGGTCCGGATAACCAACCCATCCACATAGCAAGAGAGAACTCTGGCGGTATCTTCAATGGTCTCTCCGCGGGAAAGTTGGAGATCCTGAGCGCTCAGGAAAAGAGGATATCCACCCAGATCACTAATAGCCACCTCAAAGGAGACCCGAGTTCTGGTAGAGGGCTTGGTAAAAAGGAGAGCTATGCACTTTCCTTTCAGAAATTGCTCCTCCACCCCCCTCTTGGAATTCTCTTTCATCTTCTCCGCCCAACTGATGATCTCCTCAATCTCCTGGCCGCTCAGATCTTTCAAGCCCAAAAGGTCTTTCTTTTTCTTTCTCTCCAACAGACAACCTCCTTAATGCTGTTTTTCCAGTTTTATCAGGACCTGGTTCAGAAAATCTATTAACCTCTCTATGGCTGACTCTTCGATGGTCAGAGGGGGCAGGAAGCGAATCACTCGGGGAGTCAGGCCATTGAGCACCAGGCCCTCCTCAAGGCCCTGTCTGACTATCTCCTCAGCTATATCCCCTTTGAACTCCATAGCCAGCATGAGACCCTTACCCCTCACCTGACTGATAAATTGAGGCCACTTTCTATGTAGCTCCTTAAGCCTTTCCATAAAGAACTCTCCTGTTCTTTTGGCCCGGCTGGATAGATCTTCCTCCAGGATTATCCTCAGAGTAGCCAGGGCAGCAGTACAGGCCAGAGCATTACCCCCAAAGGTAGAACCATGAGAGCCCACATCAAAGACTTCCCAGAGAGGATCCCTGGCCATCATTACTCCTATGGGCACTCCTCCTCCCAGGCCTTTGGCCAGAGTGAGGATATCCGGCTCTATCCCATAATGCTGATAAGCAAAGAGCTCTCCGGTGCGACCCATGCCAGTTTGGATTTCATCAATGATGAGGAGCAAGTTGTGATCGTTACAGAGTTTTCTTACCTTACCCAGGAAGCTTTGATCAGGGACAATAACTCCTCCTTCACCCTGGATGGGCTCAATCATGACCGCACAGTCCTTTTCACTAATAGCTTTCTCCATCTCTTCCACATTATTGAAAGGAACGTGCTTGAAACCAGGAGTAAGAGGTGCAAAGGACTTCTGTTTGGACAGTTGTCCAGTAGCTGCCAGCGTGGCGAGAGTGCGGCCGTGGAAGGAGTTGTAAGCAGTGATAATTTCGTATCTGTTCTCCCTGAATTTCTGGCGAGAATACTTCCTGGCCAGCTTTATGGCCGCCTCATTGGCCTCAGCTCCACTGTTAGCCAGAAAGGATCTCCCTCCTATAGTCAAACGACTCAGAAGCTCCGCCAGCTCTACCTGAGGGCAGTTGTAGAAAAGGTTGGAGGGCTGGATTATCTCTCTGGCTTGCTCCACGATAGCCTCTACCACCCTGGGATGAGAGTGCCCCACGCTACATACTCCGTATCCAGCAATGAAATCAAGATATTCCTTCCCCTCCACATCCCAAAGATGATAATCCTCCCCTCTCTGGAAAACCACAGGCAGCCGGGCATAGGTGGCCATAAGATACTTATTTCCTTTATTGATAATTTCCTCAGTATTGCTCATATATCCTCCCCCGAGCTCTTCGGCAGTATCGATCTCTTCATCAGAGTACGGAAGACACAGGAAACGGTTATCATACCCGCCTCTACAGACGAGGAGTTCCCTAAATTAACCCTACAACGTCATTTACCTGAATACATACAATATGTTGTGGTTCAATTAAA
>NZ_BLRZ01000163.1 GCF_013281975.1 Candidatus Hakubella thermalkaliphila
TGAAGGAGCAAGACCTCTATAAGAGTTACACTTTATCGGAAGTAATTTATGAGTTGAAGAAGTTGAGAGTTATCACGCTAAATAGCGGAAAATCTTATTTGACTGAGATATCCCAGAAACAGAGAATGTTATTCGAAAAGTTTGGTGTGCCGATTCCAGTAGCACCCTAGTTATTAAAATATGCGGATTTTAGGGTATAACGAAGTGAGAGAAGAAATAAAGAAACACATTTACCAAAAACTTGAGCGCCTATGGCAGGAAGGGATATCTGGAGCAGACTTCTTTATCGCAGGTATAGGTTCTGCAATTGAAATCTTTGGCAAATACGAGAAGGTTATGGATTATGAAGGGAATATCATAAGGGCTGACAAACTCCTTGAATTTGTAAGAGAAATCGTAACGGATTATGCTGTTCGTCAAATTCTGCACAATGGCATTGCTGGAGAACTTTCTCCACTAACAAGATTTTATTTACTCTGGAGATGGACATATCAGGAGGCAAAGGTTCTTTTTGATAATGCAAGAAAACTTGCCCAGAGCACGGGAATCGATTTAACAAGAGAGTGGAATAAAGGATTTATAATAAAAGATAAAGAGTTCATAAAGGTTTTAGGACTGCAGGAAAGAGATTTGGCCTGTCTGCGTGCGGACACGCACAGGCAGGCAGGACTTGAAGATTCGAGAGAACTCATCGATGTGCTTCATAATGTGCTTCTTTTATGGAAAGAGGGGAATAGGGAGGATATGAAAAAGGTTCTTTCTGATAGCGGTTTTGGTGGCAAGGATGCTTTTTATAGAGTTGCCCAGGCAATATCTGAAACATTGCAAATAGACAGCAAAGAGAAGAAACTCCTTGACGGTTTCCTTTCAGGGAAGGAAAGGTTGTTAAGTGAGATAAAAGAAGCATATAAACAAAGGATGTTATTCTGATGGATGAGCGTGTAAGAGAAATCATTAAAAGAATTGTAGAAGAAGCCGACCCTGATAAGGTCATTCTCTTTGGCTCAAGAGCTAAGGGTGAGGGCACAAAATGGAGCGATTATGATATATGTGTTTTGAAATCTGATAGAGTTAAAAGGAACGAGCTTGAAAAGAGAATCTATCTGAAACTCTTTGGCATCGGAGTTCCCGTAGACATAATTGTTGAAACAATGGATAGATTTGAGGAACTAAAGGGAAATAAGTTCTTAATCTACCATGAAATTGCAAGATACGGGAGGACGATTTATGAGAAATAAAGAACTTGTGAATGACTGGATAAAAAGGGCAAAAAGCAACCTGGAGAGGGCAAAGGCAGGCAGAATTTCTCAAGATGTACTTTATGAGGACTTGTGTTTCGATGCTCAACAGTGCGTAGAAAAATCACTCAAATCTTTACTCGTGAGCCTTGATGTGGAGTTCCCTTGGAAACATGACATTGATGTACTTTTTGGTTTAATCTCCAAATCAGGAATCAAAATACCAGACGATTTGAAGAGCGCTGTGATTCTTACTCGCTATGCTGTTCATACCCGTTACCCGGGGTTGGCAGAGCCTGTCTCGGAAGAGGATTATCAAGAAGCGTTAGCCCTTGCAGGGAAGGTTTTTAATTGGGCGTTAAAAATCTTAAGAGAGGATAAAGAATGAAACCATTTTCGACCATAGCAATACCCCATAGGGACATACTTGAGGGCAGGCTTACAATGGATGTCTTTGCGGCTGACCTATGGGAGGTGTTTAAAGATAGGGCACCAGAAGAATATCAGGACCCTGATATATTCTTTAGAAAGACATACTTAACTTCTGGATTAAAGAATCTTTTGGATATTGCAGAGAAAAGGCTTGGAGGAAAGGGCGGTGACCCAATCATCCAACTTCAAACCCCTTTTGGCGGTGGAAAAACACATTCTTTAATCGCACTTTATCACAAAGCAAAGGAATTGGGTATCAACCTTATAGTCTTATCTGGTGATAAATTCCCAGCAGGCAAAAATGAACCCACACTCTGGGAAGAGATAGAAAGACAACTTGAGGGGAAAATAGAAAACTTAGAAGGCATGGTAACGCCTGGCGGTGAGAAATTAAGAGAGCTCCTTCAAAGGCATCAGCCTCTTTTGCTCTTATTAGATGAAATTCACGAGTATGTAGCAGTCAAAGCACTTGGAGTAAAAGTTGGGGATTCAAATCTTGCCTCTCAAACTATTGCGTTTCTTCAAGAACTTACTGGCGTAGTAAAAACATTGGATAAAACCATTTTATTTGTTTCTCCCATCAAGCAATCCTTACCGAGATGAAAAGTCTGAAGAAATCTTGCAGGCACTTCAAACTATCTTAGGAAGAATGGAGAAGGTTTACACTCCCGTGCAAGATGAAGAAATATCACATGTGATCAGAAGAAGACTTTTCAGTGAAGTTAATGAAAAAGAGGCAAGAAATACAATAGAAGAATTTTTGGATTATGCGGAAAGAGAGAAAATACTTCCTGAGGGAGTGGAAAAGGTAAAGTATCGCGAAAGGTTCGTTCAAAGTTTTCCTTTCCAGCCAGAGGTAATAGATGTTCTATACAAGAGATGGGGAAGTTTTCCAACCTTTCAAAGGACAAGGGGTGTGCTGAGAATCCTTGCTCTAATTGTGCATTCACTAAAGGATTCTAAAAACTCATTCATCAGATTAGGAGATTTCGACCTGAAAAATGATGAGATAAAAATGGAACTTATAAAACATATTGGTCAGGAATATAACGGTATTATTGCTGCGGATATTACATCAAGGGATGCTGGTGCTAAAAAAGTGGATAGGAGTCTTGGAGATGCTTATTCCCCATTTTCATTTGGAACAAAATCTGCAAATGTAATTTTTATGTCCTCGTTTTCCGGCGGTCCAGAAAGGGGGGCAGGTATTAATGAGGGTGTCCAAAAACTAAGGGCATTTTGCCCAAGGTGGGGAATTACTCCTACAT
>NZ_BLRZ01000164.1 GCF_013281975.1 Candidatus Hakubella thermalkaliphila
AAATAACCCAATTTTCATGCGACGTGGTGCGCCGCGGTGCATGGGCGATTCCTTATCATGAGCCCAATGGCGGCGCTGAAGGGGCACATGGGCGCTGTGAGACCATAAGCGATTTGGATTTCCTGATCCTTTATGGTAATGTCCTCCTCGCTGACCAGCCCCATATCAACAATAGACTGATCAACGTAGTCCGGATCGTATACTCGCTTCAATATCTCCAGAATTTCTCTTTTCTCCATAGTTCTATGCCCAGGTATCATCCAGCCTGGGCCAAAGCCTCCTCCAGGAGCTACTCTCCTTCCACCTTCTACACCCTTTTGGCCTTGGACGGGTCGGCCTCGGCCTTCTTTATTACTTGCTCCAGGGCAGCCAGGTTGACCCTGTTGATGACCGCCATGCTAGACCTCCTCTTGAGCTGCTTCTTCCGGTATCAGGGTTGCGTCGTGCCTGATCTGTTCGAAGAGAATCTCCCGCAGGATGTCAAAAGCCTCTAGCAGCCTGTGATTACTCACCCGGTAATAGACCACGTTTCCTTCCTTCCGGGAAACTAGAATCCTACGGTCCCTCATCATGGCCAGATGTTGGGACAGGTTAGACGGAGACATCTTCAAAATCTGGCAGAGTTCGCCAGCACTCACTTCCCGGTCGCGGAGGACATTGATGAGCTCCAGCCTCTTAGGATGAGAGAATACCTTACACATTTCAGCATGATAGGAATAAATCTCTTCTTCTACCACTTCAGGGCCCTTAAGGTAATTAAGAAATTTATAAAATTCTACAAAACTAGATTACCTTAAATCCATTCCCCTGTCAACCCCCGAAGTATCTTCCAACTCATACAGGGCAGTTACGGGTCTACCGCCAAGAATCCCTGGATCGTCTTCCTTTCTATCCGTTATTGAGGAGCGACGTCATCAATGATCGTGGTGGCTCGCGGCCACCTTCAGCGTAGCGCCGCAATAGGGGCAGCGACTCCAGGTCACATCCACCGCTTTATGGCACTCGGGGCACGAGATCTTGAGCTGCGTGCCGCAGTGCGGGCAAAGGATGAAGTCGTCCTGAATAGGGTAGCTGCACTGAGGGCACGGCTTCGTCCCCGCATCCGCCCAGGGCACCTCCCTCGAATAGTGCCCTTCCTGATGGCCTTGATGGTCATGTCCTGCGCAACCGCACATCACACACACGCTTATTACCTCCTCAAGTCAGTTCTTGTCCACAATAGGGGCAGAGCTGCCAGTCGGTCTGGACGGGCTTGCTGCAGCTTGGGCAGGCTTTGCCCGATATGGCCGGGGGCGGCCCCGCCGCAGGCCCCTGCTGAGTTACCTGCCGGAATAGCCATACGCCGCCCGGGATCAGCAGGACCAGAAATCCCAGGGGGAACAACCACATGAAGATCATACCGATCCATCCGAAGGGACTGAATCCCCAGCCGCCCCAGCCACCCATCATGCCAGGTCCCATCATGCCGCCGGGCCCCCAACCGCCCCTCCAGCCGAAGGGCAAAAAGCTGACGACAATCAGCAAGACCAGCAAGGCCACGATACCGAATATGGCCACTTGAACCCAATTAACTTTGTTCATCGTATCCTCCTTTCATTACACTCCTTCCACCATCTCAAGGCTTCCAAGTAGTTAAGAGGTTTCTAAAATTCTACATAACTAGATTGCCCTAAAATCATTTCCTTGTCAATCCCCCCTAGAAGAGAATTACGGCCATGCTCACACTTGCCAGAATCTTGAGTCGTTTACTCATACTGAATCCCCCCTTTTTATTAGAATTTGCGCTGGTCTTTGTCAGCTCTTGACCATATTGTAGCAGGCGAGTATGAAGAACTTGTGAAGAGCCTATGGGGATTTGGTGAAGATTGGCGCACATCATTCAGCGGACTTTGCCGAGCATATCTCAAAAAGCCGAGGCGCTCTGGATAGCCAAGGATAAGGTGCGCTATAAGAGGTGGGTGGAGCATATGGAAAGATTGGAACACAACAGATGGCATGAGGCGATGCAAAAGAAATAGTATTTTGGTTAATGGCGAAGGGCGCCGCCCTTCGGTAACCGACCGATTATCTCTCATATCTAGAATCATATATTTGCTTTAATCGTAATCTACTAAAGAGATACGATCACCTCTTTACCTTCATCTTCAAAGAGGGCGTCTCCCCGACCAACAACATTGCCGAAAGGGGTATTCGTCCTGCGGTGCAATGGCGTAAGATCTGTTTTGGTAACCGCAGTGACAATGGAAGATTATTGACCGCTCGTCTTTTAACAGTGACTCGCACCTGCCTCTTGCAAGGACGAAATCCCTTTGAGTTTCTTGTAGAGGCTATCAGTTCTTACCGCTGTGGTAATTCTGCCCCCTCTCTAAGCTGAGGGGGGTGAACTATTACAAGAAATCAATATACTCAAAGACGCGGAGCTCCAGCCCGTTTCGAAACCAGATGCTTCCCCGGAGGAAGCAGGTCGTTGGACTGGTGGTGTAAAGGTGGAGCGTTGAGGACTGAATCTCGGGATGTGCAGCAGGAAGCGAGTAGATAAACCTCTCGTAGACATCGTGGGGTGGAGGAGTACAGGATGTTTGCAGAGGATGGTAATATGAGGGAGTGGTACGAAGACTTTGAGCAGGAGTCGCTTTAGGAAGTATTCCCAAAAGAAGGATTCTACTTTCCGTAAAAGAGGGAGAAAGCCAACTGGAAGAGCCCATAGTTCACTTTTATCAAGGGCTAACCAAGGGTTATAAGTCCGGCGCAAGACATGAGTAACGCAAACCCTTTGACCATATCAAGTCCTGGCCAGAGGAAGGTCGGGTGACAGGATGCAGAGCATGAATGAAACAAGCCATCTAACTACAGACCCCCAATCCACCTTCACCCAGTTGATCCTGGCCCTCTCCACGGCCATGGATCTGGACGAGAAGGTGAAGCTTTACCACG
>NZ_BLRZ01000165.1 GCF_013281975.1 Candidatus Hakubella thermalkaliphila
GCAAAAAACGCAGTTTCATGCTTCGCAGAAGTATTCGATGTAAAGAAAGAGACAAAGTACAATGTAATGGAGAAAATCAAAAATTGGTATGGGGAATTAGAAGTATCAGTCAAACAATCGCCGCTTACGGGTGATGCATTTAAATTAAGAAAGTATGCCGATATTGAACAATCAGATCAATTTGAACAGAAATTTCTAATAGAGTTGCCTAGAGAATTAGGATTAAAAGAATATACAAAGTGGGAAAACGCAGATGAGGTTCTGCAAGTATACAAGAGGAAATTATCAAAAGCCAAAACAGAAATCGAGAAATTGCAAAAGAAGGTTGCACCTTCACATGAGCCCAAAGAATTATCAAAAGAGGCAGAGTCCTTGAAAGACTCCTTAAAGGAAAGAATACGGAAGGCAGGGATAAAGAAAGAAGAGATCATAATGCTTCTTGAAGAATTGCTTGAGGAATACAAGAAATGATTAGCGTAATGGTCGATCCTTATGGACTAAGCGAAGAAATACCTACAGTTTTGGTTGTAAGGGATGAATCTCAGTTTATTGATAGTCGCCTTAAGATAAGAGATGCCCTGCACAAGGGGAAGGATCTGAATGTGATTATTAAGAATAGGAGAATTGGGCAATGGTACGAAAGTTTGAGGGATTATCCAGATGTGAAGATAGAAATTCTTTCACCAAGTTCAGTCTTGTCGCGAGCGTTGAATCTCTCAGTTAGTCTATCTTTGAATTTGTCAGTGAACGATTCTGAAATACAGGAATTGGGATTAGTCGAGAAAGTAGAGAAGAACCTACCTCAAACAAGATTGGTGACCACAAGAGACATAGAAAGTTGGGTGCTTTCTGTCTGCGTAGGTGAGTGTTGGGGAGAAAAAGGAGGTACCTTAACGCACTTTGCAGAAATGGCTTCCTTTTTTCTTAATGTGAAAGAGCTTCAGAAACATCCTGCTTTAGCAAGGCTTATGAAGAAACAAGAAGAAGGATGGTTTGATTCTCCCGTTGGTGAAATTTATAAATGGCTATTTATGGTTCCTAGGGATAGGTCTTTTTTTATCTATGCCTGGCAGATTTTGAAGAATTATGACAAAACAATGAGAGAAAACATTCTGGATGAAATAACAAAACGGGACAGACAAGTATTGGAACCTCTTGAAAAATGCGTAGAACAGATTCCTCTCATCGAATGCAAAGATGACTACAAGAAAAAATCAGAGCTTAGTGACCTACTGGAGATGAAGTGGAAAAATATTCTAAAAAGCAAGCTTACGCATGGGGAGAGTGAAAACGATGAGACGTTGAAAAAAAGATTTGGACAGATAATTGGCGAAGCGGCAATGAAGATGTCAGGGAGAATTGCCGGGGAGATAAACGCGGTCTCGTTCTTCGTAAGAGAAAATCCATTTTATTTCAGCAAAGACCTGTTTGATCTTATAGGTGCTAGATTTACGGTATTCCAGAAGCAAGTTGAAGAGCTAAGTCAGTTTATTCCGCCGAGATTTCCGACGGAACCTCGGTTGGATTGGGACTGGGGTCAAATGAGCAAATGGGCAACAAGTGAATACTTTCCTTATAAAAAATGGTCTATCCAACAAGGGAGGAGAGACAAGAAAATCGAGGAAATTGCCGAAACCTACAGCGAGTGGCTCCACAGGAAGTATCCCCAATTAAAAAATCAATTGTCACCATTGATCTATGGTACCTGGTATAGGATCAAGAAGCACATAGCACAGGGCTACCGGATACTTTGGATCATAATCGACAACTTATCCTGGTTTTATTTAAAAGATATTATCAAGGCTTTCAAGGAGGAGAAACTTTTCTGCTCTTCCGAACCAATACCTTGCCTCTCAATGCTTCCAAGCGAAACCAAAATTTCAAAGACAGCGTTAGTCGCAGGTAAGCTGCCAAATCAAATAGAAGTGGACAAATACCAAAAATACACATTGCTTTTTGAAGATTTTTGCAAGCAGAGCAATATGATGAGTTATAAGGCTATTCCAGATAGTGAATTTAGAAAAAGCAAATTGGAGGAGCATCAAGTAACCTGCTGTATTATTAACAAACTTGATATTTCAAGTCATGGTGGCTTTTTTGATTTGGAGGACGAAATAAAGGATTTCTTAAAGCGAATCGCACAATACGTAAGAAACTTCTTGCCTAGGGATTTGTCTTCTAAGAAGTTCTATCTTGTTATTAGTACCGACCACGGATGCTGCATAATTCCTCAAAACATCAAAGGTCTCGGCAAGCCAGGTAGTGCAAGGATGGAGAAAGAACATAAGCGTTTTGTCTATGTGGATTCAAATCAGCATCTTGATAAGAACTGGTATTTTTTGGACAAGGATAAATTCGGTCTACCAGAAAGTATTGCGATTGCAAAGGGCTATAGGTTTGTTGGTAAGAGGAAACCAAAGGGATTGATTCATGGCGGAATGACACCCGAGGAGACAGTTATCCCCCATTTGGAGTTTTGCCTGCAACCGCTGGAGCTAAAAGATATTCAGGTCTACCATAGTAGCTCACCCATCATAGGGACTCGAAAACAAAAAGTAGAATTATCGATTAGAAATTTGAACGATTATGAAATCTCTAACGTGGCAGTATATGTTCCTTCTCATTCTATAGAGATAAAAATAGAGAAGATACCTGCAAAAGATGAAGTAAGCGAATCCTGTGAAATCACTTTGTCAAGAGAAGAAGTTATTGGTAGCAAAGATAATATAGTGACCTTACGAGGGTTTTATAGTTTTGATTGCATGGGAGAACCGAAACGTGGCGAAGTTGAAGTAAAGATTAAGATAAGAAAAATCATTGAGGGTTTCGAAACTGCGGAGGAGATTTTTAAGTCTTGAAAAGAGAGTAGAGTCTTACTTAGAAAATGCTTGATATTTTCATAGTTCACGGGTGATGGCCCCATCATG
>NZ_BLRZ01000166.1 GCF_013281975.1 Candidatus Hakubella thermalkaliphila
GGATCCCTCTATTCAGCCACTTGCGCCCAAAACAAAAATAACAAAACCTAGGCAAACAAGATAGAGCCACCAGGCACGATCTTATTTGTGCAAGAAGCATAAGTACCCGGATTTACCCTGTTGCAGGACAAAACTTACCTGGACTGAAGGTTAAAAACCGCCTTCATAGAGGAGGGAGTGGTCCACTATTGTGTGGCTAATATGCCTGGGGCGGTTCCTCACATCTCTATCAAAGCTCTGGCCAATGCCACCCTATCCTACATTCTAAGGTTGGCTGGGCAGGGCCTAGAACAAGCTGCCCAGAGGGATCCCGCCCTCCGCAAGGGCATTAATCTCTGGCAAGGGAAAGTTACCCATAAAGGAGTGGCAGAGGCTCACAATCTGGAGTTGTCTTCGCTTCCTTTTTGAACGCGCAGACCAGTGACTATCTAGCGTGTGGCACTTATTCGAGTTGCGTACAGGGACGGGTGGGGATTAGGCTGTCGCCTGTATCCTGTCTTCTTTAGCCAGTAGGCACTTCGAGAGGTATTGATTCCAGCGACTTCCCCTTGTCCTAAGCTGCTCTATCCCATCTCCTGTACATAATGCCCACTACCACAGTCCCTACCACAATGATAACATCCACAAGATAAATAACCTGGAAAGCTGTTACTCTATAGTTAGAACTTCCAACCACCAGATTAATGATAGCTCCCAAAATTAGAGCCAAAAGTATGGTGGAAATTCCACTCCCCAAACAGCCAAGAGCAATCTTCCTGCCTTTGGACTTCTCTGGCCTGTTTGTCTCTTCCACTTTGTCCCCCTTCCCGCTGTGGTTTGTATTCACATATATAGAACGTATCTTATCATAAATTAGCCGAAAGAAAATCGCACATCCGAGACTGATAAAGTAACTGACTTCCCTTTTCAGAGGACTTGGGATATCTACCAGGAGGCGAAGGCGTAGCCCGGGCGTCGGGAATGCTTCAAGTCAGGCCTGGTTTGGATTACCTTGAGATAATCATCTTGAAATAAGGTAGAAGGAATGTATACTATGCACATAAGGTGGAGATCAAGCCCGTTTCTTACTGGAAGGAGATGGAGGAAGAGGTTGCCCGAGCCGTTCACTGAGGTTCCCGGAGGTGTTGCTGCTCCCAAGCATTTTCAGGCCGCAGGGGTCTCCTGTGGTCTCAAGGAGAGTGGTGGGAGGGATCTGGCCTTGATCTATTCAGAAACTCCGGCCACGGCTGCTGCTTTATTTACCACTAACAGAGTGGTAGCAGCACCGGTGGAGCTAAGCAGAGAAAATGTGGAGAAAGGTCTAATCCGGGCCATTCTTATTAATAGCGGCAATGCTAATGCCTGCACCGGGGAGCAAGGTCTGCGAGATGCCCGGGAGATGGCAGAGATAGCTGCCCATCAACTGGGAATAAGCCCCAAGGAAATTTTGGTTGCTTCCACCGGCCCTATCGGCCGTCTTCTGCCCATGGATAGAGTAAGGAAAGGAATTGAGCTGGCCGTAAGTTCGCTTACCCCCACAGGTGGAGGTAAGGCAGCCGAAGCTATTTTAACTACAGACACTCGCCCAAAGGAGGTGGCCGTGCAGTTCGAGATAGGTGAGCGAACTGTTACTTTGGGCGGGATGGCTAAAGGATCGGGCATGATTGCTCCCCATCTGGCTACCCTGCTGGCGTTCATTACTTCAGATATAAAGATCGAAAAGGGATGCTTGAAGACCTGTCTCCAACGAGCTGTTGATAAGTCCTTCGATATGATCACCGTAGACGGCGATACCAGCACGAATGACATGGTGGCTGTTCTGGCTAACGGAGCAGCAGGAAATGACGAAGTGGTCTCTGGTACACCGGGGGAGGCGCTCTTTCAGGAAGCCTTGAATCATGTGTGCATAGAGCTGGCCAAGATGATAGTTAAGGATGGGGAAGGGGCGACCAAGTTTCTGGAGATCAGGATAAAGGGTGCGGCCAGTCAGGAGGATGCCAGAAAAGCAGCCATGGCGGTGGCTAACTCCAATCTGGTCAAGACGGCCTTTTTTGGTGAAGATCCCAATTGGGGGAGAATCATTTGTGCTCTGGGCTATTCGGGAGCGGAGCTACATCCCAACAGGTTTGATCTCTATTTTGGCGATGAACAAATTGTAAAGGCGGGCTCTCCTCTTGAGCATGCTCAGGAGAAGTTGCGTCAAATCCTAAAATCGCCGGAGATTGTTGTACATGCAAACCTACATATTGGCGAGTCCGAAGCGGTAGTCTGGACCTGCGATCTCTCTTACGACTACGTCAGAATAAACTCCCAGTACCACACGTAAGGCCATACTGAGAGAAGACATACTTAGGATACAGTTGTAGGTGATCATTCCCTAATTAGCGAAACACTCTGGGCACCTAAAATAGGCAGAACAAAAATCCTGGTCAGAAAATGTGCATCAGTTCTTCATACATCAAAATTAGTACCCACCAGCCTTGAGACGATCACCTTGCAGAGGGTATACTGCGAGGAGCAGGGATTGGCTGGAGGGAGCTAAGATTAGCAGGAGGGCGATGGAACTGGGTTCCCGCTGGTCTGCAAAACCAGTAGGTGTCCCTGGGCATCAGGGATCCGGTCGGTTCGAATCCGATACGCCCTCTTCAGTTTTAAGCTAAGTTTCTAAGGTTTCACGCCTGACCTGATGCTAGCAATGCTGTTCTTCAGGACCCGGGTCTAACCCTCTACTCTCTCCTTCATTCGTTTGATCCAGAGTTCAGGGTGGCCTATTTCCTGCAGGGTGGGCAGGTTGGCCGGGCCAACCCACACCTCATTCATGAAGGTTATTCCTTCTTTCTTCACTACCTGGTCAACAAAAGCCTGTCCCATAATGTACTGTCTTAGTTTAACCTCCAGGCCGGTCAGCTTAATAAAAAGCTTTTCGGCCTGACTT
>NZ_BLRZ01000167.1 GCF_013281975.1 Candidatus Hakubella thermalkaliphila
GTTTGGGGGCGGGCCAGTAGGACTGGGTACCCTGGCCATCTCCGTGGGAGAGGAGACTATCACTCTCGAGGATGTATACGAACCATATCTCTTGCAGGTTGGGTTTATCCAAAGGACTCCCCGGGGGAGAATTGCTACCTGCCGGGCTTATCAGCACCTGGGCCTGGTAGAGAAGGGAAAACTGTTCTAGTTGAGATTGTTCTCTCCATTTTGACACTCAGCTCCAAACTATCTTGCGCTCACAAGTTGATCAGGATCGGGAACGGAAAGACCCGATGAAGACCTCTGATTTTGACTACACCTTGCCAGAAGAGTTCATAGCCCAGGTACCTCTCCAGGATCGAGCTGCTTCAAAGCTCATGGTGTTGGACAGAAGAACGGGCAGAATTGTCCATGATAGATTCAGAAACATCCCTTCTTAACTGAGGCGGGGCGACTGCCTGGTTCTCAATGAGACCAAGGTCATCCCGGCCAGAATATGGGGTCGGAAAGCAGACACGGGTGCCAGGATTGAAGCTCTGCTTCTCCGGGAGGTGAAACCCCTGAGCTGGGAAGCTCTGCTCAGGCCAGCCAAAAGGGCCCGTCCTGGAGCGGAGATCATCTTTGCTGGAAGGTCCTCCCGGGATGAGTTGAGAGGGAGAGTAGAGGCCGATCTAGGGGAAGGTCGAAAGATGTTGAAGTTTCTGGGTGAAATTGATCTTCTACCTGTGCTCAAGAGGATCGGAGAGGCCCCTCTTCCTCCCTATATTCATAACCCCAACATAGGGCTGGATCGGTATCAAACAGTATACGCTATGCGGGAAGGATCGGTGGCTGCGCCCACCGCGGGACTTCATTTCGATGAGGATCTGATCAGAAAAATATCCCAAGTCGGCATAAGAATAGCACGCATAATCCTCCATATTGGCCTGGATACTTTCCGACCCATTAAAAAAGACTCCGTGGAAGAGCATAAGATTCATTCGGAGTACTTTGAGGTTTCCCGGGAAGCTGCTGAGGTTATCAATATTACTAAACAGGAGGAGGGCAGGATCGTGGCCGTAGGGACGACCACGGTCAGAGCTCTGGAGACAGCGGCCAAAGAGGATGGGGTAGTCTCAGCCCAAAAAGGTCATACCGAGCTGTATATCGTTCCAGGATTTAAATTTCAGATAGTGGATGCCATAATAACCAATTTTCATCTTCCCAGATCCTCCCTTCTGGTCATGGTCTCGGCTTTCGCCGGAAGGGACAAAATTCTTAGGGCCTATGAAGAGGCCAAAAAACAGGGATATAGGTTTTTTAGCTTTGGGGATGCTATGCTGATACAGTGAGGCCGCCTCGCAGAGGCAAACCTCTGCCAGGAAAACATACTGCCGGCACGCTTACGGGGATGACTACCTTTTCTCACATGGGGGTTTTCCAATGAACCAAAAAGACATTTCGTCAGCTCGACAAATATCCAGTAGCAGGTACAAAGCAAATTTGCAGCGAGTAGGTTCGGCTATACCCGAGACAATCAGCTTGTTATCCGAGTATGCGCGTTTGGGTGATTGACAGCTTGTTCGGCAACGTGTTATACAAGAGAATCTCCTCAAGAAACACTCATCAGCCACAATTAATGCGATTATTCAAGCCGTTAAGAGCCGTTTCTTTTCTAACAATGCCCAGCTGCCAGGCGCTGACATTGCTGCGAAATTCTTGATGTCTAATATCTCGGAGATTACAAAGGCTCAGATTATCTACATATATTTGATTAACTCAGACCACCTAATTAAGCAGACATTCTTAAAACTTGTCAAGCCAACGATCGAAACTTCGTCCAATCCAATCCTTACCTCTCAAGGCGTGGTAGCGTTTCTCGATGGCGAGGTCAAAGCTCATCCAGAACTGGATCGCTGGTCTGATTATCTAAAGAGAAGGTGGGCACGCGGATTTTTGGCCTTCTGCCGTGATTTTGGCTTCATGAAACGGGCTCCAAGTACCGAACTTACTGCTCCTCGGATTCGTGTTGAGACGTTCACCTTTCTTTTGTTTGCTCTTTTACAAGCTGGTCTTTCTAACATGGAGGCCATAGGGCACGACATCTGGGTTCTCTACCTACTTAGGGAAGAGCAAAAGGAGAACCTTTTGACCGAAAGTCAGGCGAGAGGCTGGCTCTACTATGCCAGAGCGGCTGAGATCATGGAACTTAGACCCAAATATGAGTCGGTGGAGGAATGGATTGAGAATGCCCTGGGATAAAGAGCGATTCAACACCCTGGAGTCTCGAATTCTAGCAACAGTTGCGGGTCGGAGGCCGATTGTAGATGTGCCATATTATGTTTTCACATACGATCCAGGCCTGGAACTCATTTGCTTACGTGAGTTCAAAGACCTCCATGCTCGGTTGAGACAAAAGGGTGTTCAAGCAGAATGTTTTTCCCTCGCACAGTGGATGATAGATACTCTTGAGGCATTGGGGTGTCTCGACGAATCTTTCGCAGCATCCGAAAAAAGCAATAGAAAAATGGTGGCAGAAGACCTGGAGCGGGAATTAGCTCAAGGGATAGTAAGTCGACTCACTCAAACGCTAGCAGGAAGAGATGTTTCACACTGCGCGCTTCTAATTCGTGCGGGGTCTCTTTTCCCTTTTGTCCACGTATCGACACTCTTATCCCTTATAGAGGGGTAATTGCTCAATATCCTGTGGAAGAACAGACAGCTGCGAAAATTTTTTAAAAACACACTCATTTTTTACTTGCATTCTGGAGCAGCTTATGGTATACAATAACACATGGAGCTTGATATTGTATACCATGGTCGTCGCCTAACCCATAGAGACATTCTCTTTATCCGAAGACTGATTGCCAACAACCCGGATAAAAGCCGCTGGTTTATCTCCAGAGAGCTATGTCGGCAATGGGATTGGAGACAGC
>NZ_BLRZ01000168.1 GCF_013281975.1 Candidatus Hakubella thermalkaliphila
TTCCCAGGGAGGGAGCAATTAATCTTCACCCTGGAAAAGTGCCCTACTATCGGGGGGGCCCTCCTTGCTTTTGGGAGCTATCCCCTCCGGCAAACACCGCGCCACCCACCGTGCATCCCCTACCTCCAGCCCTACACACACGCCACAACATCCACCACACGAAACCTCCCACACCACACCCTCCCCCGCCCCCACCCCACCTACGTCCCCACCTCGGCACGCGCAACCGCCACCTCCCTGCCCGGCCGCCGCCTTGCTCCCACGCCGCCAATACCAGATGCTCAAAGGCAATTCCTATGTCCACAAGCAAACTGCTGGTGAAGTCCCCCAGCCGACCATAGGCTATCCTCTCATCGCCCACAACGGCTACCACAAGTGGTGCTTGGCCAATAAAGGACTGCCCGTAACAGGCCTCCACCAGCTTATCGATGGTATTCCTTTCACTCACAATTACTAGATGCCAGGGCTGAATATTTTTTGCTGACGGTGCCACTCTGAAAGCCTCCACTATGTAGTCAAGCTTTTCCTTCTCCACTGGTCTGGGATCATAGCTTCTTACGCTGTGCCTTGCCTTCATGAGCTCAAGTAGATTTGAGTAACTCTGCGCCAACTTTGTCCTCCTTGCTATCGTTAGTTAGACTTCCACACCTAAATAAGACCTACTTCTTAAGTACACCAGGTGTTACCCTTTAGTCAAGGACGTCCAGCATTGTGTCCAATGGAATATCAAAGGAGAGTTAAAGTCACTAATCCCTAGATTTTCACAAACCCCCTCTATAGTAGGAAAAACATAGTTAACCGCTAAATGGTCTTATGTTATAGTTGGGCTTTGTCTGAACCATACTTGCCACCAGTGGCGGTAGGTCAGCACATAGTCATCCCTAACTACAGCTAGGGACAAACCAGTCGCACACGCACTTGAGGGTACCGGCGGTAGGTCAGCACATAGTCATCAATAACCACTATAATACTCTCACAAGGCGTACCGGGGGCTTTAGCCTCCGATGATAGGTCAGTACATAATCATCCATAACCACTATGCTCTCTCCATCATCCAGTTCTCTCGTAGTAAAGGAGTCGCTCTTTTCGCCTTCCTGGTACTCTACCAAGGGAAGCACCTCTATTGAGCCGTTTGCGTTCTCACTACGCTTGCCTCTAATCTTGGCTACCACTCTCTGCTTCTTAGGATCATCAGGCGGGAGAGGGATGGGGTAACCCTTACCTGCCCGCACTTTAAGCTTACGCCGTCCGGTCAGGATATGCTCGCCCAGGATATCATTGCCTTTCTGCACCTGGATCATGCCATTTAGTACCGGCAGACGTTGCCAGTAAAGGAAATAGATCAGGCCACCTGGGGCCAGGAGCCCAGCAAACCAGGGCCAACGTTCTGAGACCTTGCTCAGCCAACCTTTCTCAATCCTGAAGCTTACCACCTCAGGCCAGGCTTTATAACGCTCTCCACTAGTGAGGGTGCCGGCCAGATAGGCGGTCAGGCTGTAGGACTCTTCCTTTCGGGGCAAATCAGTCTGTACCACAAAAACACCCACACCCCTTTGGGGATCCTCAGAAAGTCGTATGGTATCCACCAGTTCACCTTGAGCATCCATCAGAGTAACCCAAATGAGGCTCCGGGGATCATCAAGGAAGAGCTCTTGAGCTTTGGCAGGGCGGCCGGCTTGCCTAAGCTGTACCTCTATCTCCAAAGGCTCTCCAAGAATATAGTCAGCGCCGCCTCTGGGAGAAACCACCTCCAGATAGGGCAGCGGCTTTACCTCGATGGGAACCTGCAGTTCGGGAAGGATCAGAGTGCCGGCCTTAACTGTGAGCGTAACCAGGTACTGGCCAGCCTCGTCAGATTGGATTATCTCCTTGCCCTGATAGAGTCCCTCTTCTATCTTCTCGAACTCGACAAGAACTTCTGTGCCCCCCGGCTTTATCACCCGAGCCCCTATCCATAGAGGATAAGTAGCAAGCTCTTTTATAGGCGAACCATCACGCTTACGAAAACTGGCCAGAAGCTCCATGTTCTTGCCCTGCGGGTGGGGGGAAAAAGGCTGAACAAGTTTCACCTCCACTCGAGTGAGAGCCTTCCCCACCTCCACCCGACCGCGGCCTCTAGTAATGGTATACCTCCATATCCCAGCGGAAGGTTCGGAAATAGCGTAAATCTCGAAGAGGCGACCACTGGAATAGTAGGTCACATCTGGGTCCCCTGGCCTCACCTTTTCGCCATCACCTCGAATTAGACTGAACTCTACTTCTGGATTTTCCTTCAAGACCGAAAAGGCCACTTTGTCGAGATAGGGCTCTATCTTTATCTCCAGTCCCTCTTCGGGAACTTGATCCCAATGGAGCTCTGAGATGCGCAAGAGCTGAAAGACAATCGTATTATAGATTTTTTCCAACTCCACTTCGTCAACTGCCCGTAGCTCGAAAACCCGTCCCCTGGTTATCTCCTCCCAAAATTGCTTGTCTAGAGACCAGGATTTCCCTTCCGCACCCACTGCTATCACGTATAGCGAGACCTCGGCTATGTTTTTGGCTACAAACTCTTCAATCTCTTTAAAATAGGCTTCCGTGGTGAGCTCACGACGATCATTTGGCCTACCATCGGTGAAGATGACCACAGCCCTCTTCCTACCTTCCGCGCCAGAAGCAAAAGATTGAGCAGCCACCTGTAGGGCATTAATGAAGCTGGTATAACCCAGATCTAGAGGCACAATCTTTCTTTCAATAGAAGAGATGGCTTGTCGATCTAGAGGTGTGAGTGGTACCATCTTCTCCGCAGGGGCGGTAGTCCCAAAGTTGATCAGTCCCAAATGGTGGTCGAATATGTCGGTGTAAAAAGCAGCCAGGTACTTAGTGAAGTACCTG
>NZ_BLRZ01000169.1 GCF_013281975.1 Candidatus Hakubella thermalkaliphila
AGGGCTGGCTGGGCCCGGATGGTGAACTTTACTAAGCTAATGGATATGTGTTTCACGGCAAGGAGGTGGGATTAGTTTGAGGATATGGCAAGGTGTTATTGGCCTAATGTTAGTGGTGCTTCTCTCTATCTCCACCATAGGGTCAGGCGCAAGTGAGGTCGCTGCCCAACAGGCTAACGACGTCGGAATGGTGGCACTAAGCCTTGATGTCCAAAAAAACGGCTGGGCCCAGGTGGAGCTTAAGGCTTTATTCGACAAGGAGTGGGCTGCCGAGTGGGGGCTCTCCCAGGACGAAATAGTTGACGGCATAAAAAGCGACGCTGAGGAAAAAGGCTGGAGGGTTGCTTCCTACAGTGAAGGGGGAATGGATGGGTTAAGAATGACCAAGTTCCTTTCCCTTGTGGAAATGCAAGATCTTCGCCAAATATTTCAGCCTGATTATCCTTCAGAGCAGGCAGGACCCCTTCTGGTTATTGAGAGGGGATTTTTCTACACCCGCTATCGGCTGGCCACAGACTTTGACCTAGGTGAGGACTCATACGCGCCTGTGGAACCTTTACCTACGTTTCAACTTCGGCTAACCCTGCCCGGAAAAGTGACCTGGCACAACGCAGATGAGGAAGAAGGCAAAGCCTTAGTCTGGCATCTGGCCTGGGGCCCAAACCGCATTGAAGCTGAAGAGCGAGCTGTCAATCTCGAAGCCATGGCACTGGTGATTATCATCATTGGGGGGGCGCTAGGTGGAACTTTTTTTGCCATTTCCCGCCTCAGCAAGCCTTTTGCTCCAGCCACCCTGCCGAAAGGGGCAAAATTCTGTCCCCAGTGTGGTAACTCTCTTGCCTCGGGCGATGCTTTTTGCAACCGCTGTGGGACAAAACTTTGAGCTAGCCCAGCTCAACGCCCAGAGGGAGTACCCAAGGCTCAAGAAGCTGCCCACCAGTGGTAGCTAAAGCAACCCGGAGCAGGCGACCAGGTTTTTGAAGGACAACTTTAGAACCAGCCAGCGGGCCACCAAGCAAGGCCAGCTGGCAGGCTATTGATGAGGCGCAGATGAGCATAGAAGAAAAAATAGGCCAGCTCTTGATGGTGTATTTCACTGGCTCCTTTTTATCACCGGTCCTGGAAGAGGCGATCACCCGGTATCATAGGGAGGACTATCCCGACACCTTGACCGACAAATGAGCCGCCTTACCCCTGGCATTGTGGGGCTGGGGAATCCTGGGTTTGGTGCTATTGGCTACCTTCATTCTAGGGGCGTTTGCGATGAAATTTGGTTCAGCTTATCGAAGCAGTGCTCAAAAGGCGGGGACCATGTTCTGTCCAAAATGTGGTGCCAAAAATGAAGACACGGCCAAGTTCTGCATCCAGTGTGGGCATCCACTGCCCAGGAAGGTAGGCGTAGCACGCGGAGCCAGGAAGCTGTTCTGGCTGATAGGCGCCTTGGTGCTTGCAGTGGTCTTGGTGGCTGCTGGTGTGTTGTCCTACCCACACCTTGGGGATAAGCCCATCATGCTGGAAAGTGTGGCGGTGGTGAAGCACACCTTCGAAGCAGCGAGAGGGACGGATTGGGATACTGGCATTGGCCTGAGGATTTCTATCCCCCCTGCACCAGCGGAAGGCAAGGTGAAACTGGTGGTAAAACAGTCTGCCCCTGAACAACTGGAGGAGAGCTTTATCACCCTCCGTTCGGTTTATGACATTTCCTTGGCCAGCGCTCCTCAAGAGCACTCGCCTGTAAGGCTCTCCTTTGAGATCCCAGAGGGTGTGGAGCCGCGCTCGGCGGTGATCCTGCAGTGGACAGAGGAAGGGTGGGTTCCGGCAAGGGGGGAGGAAGGAATTCCTGGAGGAACAGTCTCTCCGGATGGCAGGTATATCTCGGTTGTGCGTGAACAATTGAGCAGATATGCCCTTGCTGAGTGGCTCTACAAGCATATTTTCCGGTATTTTGAAAACCTTCCCGAAGCCCCACCTCCTTCTCCAATAATCAAAGTAAAAGAGACTAAACCATATTCCTACCCAGGTTATTTGGCCGTTGAGGTTTCTTTAGATTCCCCTGCAATATGGCGTGGGTTAGGAGGTACGTGGTACCAGATCAATGTTAGGGGTAAAGATCACGTTAAGGTAGAGGGTTCCGGTTGGCTAGCCCCTGGGCAAAAGCGGAACCTGCAAGTCATATTTCCAAGTACGGGAGGGCATGCTACCGTTTGCCTTAACACCAAAGGCGCCCTTCCTACAGCTGCCTTTAGTTGGGCGTCTAGATTGGGGGTGCCGGCAAGCGAGGTAGAAAAGTTGGTGAAAATTGTAGAACGCTTTCAGGATGAGCCGGCCGAGTGGCGAGATTTGGTTTGGGTGGTAAAAGAGGCGTTAATAGAGCTCTTCTGGAGAGTAGCGGGGTGGAAAGCAAGGTTTCTGACGTTTCTGACAAATATGGTCCCCGTCTCTGTTGATATAGCCATCTACATAAGCGCTCTTACCGACTCCCGTCCTGATCCTTGTGTTGAGCTGTCCGCTGAAGGAGAAATACTTCTGCTCTGGCAGAAAACTTACGGGGGTAAAGATTTAGATAGTGCCGTCTCCATCCAACAAACCAAGGATGGTGGCTACATCGTAGCTGGAGATACAAGGTCTTTCGGGGCAGGAGAGGAAGACTTCTATATCCTGAAGCTGGACCCTACAGGTAAGGTTCTCTGGGAGAAGACCTATGGGGGTGAAGATTATGATCTGGCCTCCTCCATCCAGCAGACCAAAGATGGTGGCTACATCGTAGCTGGAGATACAGAGTCTTTCGGGGCCGGAG
>NZ_BLRZ01000170.1 GCF_013281975.1 Candidatus Hakubella thermalkaliphila
TCTAACAAGATTTACCGTTGCCGGAATCCCCTTGATCACTTCTGTATCACTAAGGTTGGGTTTGAAAGATATCTTGTCAGCTTATCTTCCTCCTATCTAGGGAAATGAATCAATTCCGGTTGTTGATACTTTGATTCTGCTTATGTGCAACATTACCCTGGGTAGACAGCCCCTCTATGAGCTGGGGCAGTGGGTTCAGAGTATCGATCCAAGCTGTTTTGGGTTATCAGTGGAAAATCTCAGGATATTCAACGATGATCGTTTTGCACGAGCACTGGACAAGCTGTATCTTGCCGACCGTGCTTCTCTGATGACTGAAGTTGTTGTGAAAATGATAGAAGAGGTGGATCTTGAGCTTAGCCGGATACACAACGATTCAACAACCGTAAAGGCTTATGGGAAAATACCTGGTAAGACTATTACTGGTTTAGAGTTGGCACGGGGCAATAGCAAAGACCACCGCCCCGATTTAAAGCAGTTGGTTTTCAGTTTGAGTATTTCTTCTGATGGGGCTGTTCCGGTACACTACAAAACATATTCTGGGGACCGTACAGATGATACCATGCATATTGAAACATGGACTACAGTGAGCAAAATAACCCGCAAACATGACTTCATCTACGTGGCAGACTGTAAGGTGTGTACCTCAAATCAACTGGGCTATATCGTGGGTAAAGGCGGCCGTGTTATTACTACAGTGCCAAATACGTGGAAAGAAGCAATGACATTCAAAGAAGGGCTTCGTTTGGAGAAAAAGGGGGGAAAGCGCATATGGAGAAGAAAGATACCAGGGGGCTGGGGTGAAGTGGAATACTACTCGCTATTTTGCGGGGATTACAGCACGGAAAAAGCAGGCTACCGGATGTATTGGTACCACTCAAGCGAAAAGAGAAAGAATGATGCTCTGAGCAGGGAGCAAAAGTTACAAAAGGTAGAAAGCAATCTCTTGAATCTGTTGCCCAAGCTGAACAAGAAAAAGCTGAAAATGAGAGAAGAGATCGAGAAACGAATAGAAGAAATCCTGAAGAAGTACAAAGTAAAGAAGTTCCTCAAGATCTCACTCACTGAAGTAAGGCAATCATATAGGGTGCAAATAGGCAGGGGGAGGCCGGGACCGAAGACAAAATACAAGAAGTGTGTTGAGATGGTTTATTCTCTTGTCTGGGAGAGAAACAAGGAAGCGCTGAAGCGAGAAAAAAATGTTGACGGTATTTTCCCTTTGCTTACTACAGATGACTCATTATCAGCGAAGGAAGTTCTGCGTGCCTATAAATATCAACCCCGGTTAGAGAAACGCTTCACCCAATTCAAGAGCGTTCATGAAGCAGCTCCGCTACTCTTCAAAAAAATAGAACGAGTGGAAGGGATAATGTTTTTATTTTTTCTCTCCCTGATGATTCAAGCCATAATCGAGAGAGAAGTACGATTGAAAATGAAGGAATGGGGAATCAAGACCCTACCCATTTACCCAGAATCCAGAGATGCTTATCATCCAACCACCTCAAAGATCTTAGATGCCTTTGACGGCATTTCCTCTTATCAGGTAAGAATGGGACAAATGACCAAAGAATTCCGAGATTCCTTGACCCAAACACAGGAACAAATTTTAAACCTGTTGGGGATCAGCTCAGATTACTATTGGGGACAGTCTGTCGTAGAAGGTGAAAAATCCGAAAAAACATGATTTCAACTTGCGGAAAATGGGTTATCATACGCCAGACACGTTGTCAACAACCCCGTCCCCAAGTGTTTATTTTCCTACCAAGGGTTACTGTAGTGTTTTGGAGAAGAGCCCGTTTTTCATTGCGGATGTACGATGCTTTTAAGACGCAATCCACTCCCATCAGCATTTATACTCCATTCAGCCTGCCCAAATTCTTCTTTGACCTTGTTTCTGCCGTGGGCTTCAAGATACTCACCTTCAGATATTGCCCGTTCAACAACAGTGGTAAACGAAAGGGAATTATCCCTAAGAGACCACTTTAAGTTGCTAAACCAGGGACGGAAATTAATTGTTGAATGGATAGCCCGCTCCAAGCTGCCCCATCCCCCGAAATCAGGGGCTTTGTATTTCTCTTTGGCTGCTCGCACTCCCTCCGGAAAAAGTAGCGTGAGCATTTCAATTGACGGGAGACTAAAGGAACGTTGCCCGGTAATGACACTATCCACGTCAAAGCCGCCTAACACATCGATATTGGCGAGTGCCATGGGATCATCTGCCCGGGATATGGGACGGCCGTAGTAGATATAAGCGCCTGTCGGCGACCATTTGGGCAGCCACTCCGCCCCATCAACAGGAGCATGTCCATGTCCTGTAAAATGCGGCGTATTCGTTTGAAGATCAAGAAAACCTACAAATATGGCACCATCAAAGATTCCGCCGCGGCGGCTGTGAAGAAAAAAGCCAAGTTTATTCCCATTCGGCGACAGGCCGAAGGGCTGGAGGATACCAAATCCATGCCAAGGACCTCCCTCAACTCCTGTGCCCATATTAAATATGCTATCAGCTGGTACAAGGCGGCCCCACTGTTCTTTAAGCATTGCTTGGCCTTGCTCGGCTCGCAGCAAAACAGTGCCGTTGCGTAAATCCGCAAGCCACACGCCGCTCGTTGTTAAAGAGCCTGTGTTGAATGCAACGAATGGAAATTGTACGTATTCAACTACATGTATCTCTCCTTCTATTTTCATTATACGAACAGGTATACCTTCTAGTAGGGTCAAGGAATGGCGCCATAGACTTAGGTAGTGCTTATCTGTTTCTCTCC
>NZ_BLRZ01000171.1 GCF_013281975.1 Candidatus Hakubella thermalkaliphila
CATTTTATATGACTCAACCAATACCTCTTTGGTTACATTATAGATGACTTAACGCGGCCGATTGACGAAAACCCCTCCTTTGATGTATATTTGCGGGAAAAACTTAGTAGCGAGGTGGTCTGGGAGTGCCTGTCTACGATTACTATTGTCCAGTTTGCAATCGTTATTTTGAAAGAGTCAGGAGCATGGAGGACCGGAATGGGGTACGCTGCGACCTCTGCAGGGGTCAAGCAGTCAGGGTCTATGTTCCTGTAGGCATTGTCTTTAAGGGCTCCGGTTTTTATACTACAGATTCCAGAAGTGAAAATCCGTTAGACAAGGCAAAGTCAGCTCTGCCCGAGGCCAAGGCGGGAACTGAGTCTGACAGTGGGGGTGAGCTTAGTAGTCTAGAAGATTAGGCTAGTTCACACTGATAACATGAAAAATGACCTGCCGATAGGATAATTATCCTTTGAGGATAGGAGTAGCTTATAGGAAAGCAGGCGTAGAGAAGATAATTTTTGTTTTCCCAGAAGCTAGTAGGCCGCCAGGATTTCGTCGCCGGCGGCTCATCTGCCTTTAGCTTCCATATATAGGTGCCATTTTTGAGACAGAGAAAACTGAGAGAGAAAATGGCGAGGAAATAATCCCTTTGTCCTTAACCATGTAGAGATTGTAGACATTCCATGACCATATTGGCTTCTTGTCCCCAAACCGATCTTCTTTCTCCAGAGCAGATACCCTTCGATTATCTGGCCCACTTTGATAAGCTTAAGGAGTACTTCTCCTTGCCGCCCAATATAGAATACGTCCCTCAAGTTATTCAGTTCAAAGAACGCGAATACCGTACGGACCGCAAAAGATTGGTTAAGGTTCTTCTTCACTATAATGCTGGGCTTTCTGCTTCTTCCCAGACCATGGAGGCTATAAAGTCCCTGCAGCACTCCTCCACTTATGCCGTGGTCACTGGTCAGCAAGCCGGCCTGCTTACCGGGCCAGCCGTCACTATCTATAAGGCTCTAAGTGTCATTAAATTATGTGGGCTGCTGAACGAGCGATACCCCTCCTACCGATTTGTGCCTGTCTTCTGGGCTGCTACTGAAGATAGCGATTTGAGTGAGGCGGATAACTTTTCGGTGTTATCCAGAGACGACGAGGTGAAGACCTTCAGGTTGAATTTAAGAAAGAATATGGGCAGGCCGATTGGGGAGATTGGTGCTCACGAAGTAGACCGCACCATCATCAATTTCCTGGAAGCTGAGTTCATAGATTCGGAGTTCAAAGTTGATTTGCTGGGTATGATCAGCGACTCCCTTGCTCAAGCCAGGACTCTGGGTGATTTCTTCTCTTGCCTGATAATGAGGCTTTTTGCCGAACAGGGATTGATACTTTTGGACCCTATGAAGAGGGAGTTTAAGGATCTGGCCAGAGAGCTATTGGGAAAAGAGATCGAGGATCCTCTCACACTGACCCGGCAGGTAGAACAGGCCGGTGATGAATTAGAGTCTCTTGGTTATATGCGTCCCATATCCAAGACTGATAATGCCTGTAGCTTCTTTTTAGTGGAAAAAGAAGGCAGGCGGCAGGTCTACCACGGTCCTGCTCGCGGTTTCTGGACTTCAGAGAGGGGACACAGTCGCCAAGAGCTTTTAAAAATCTTGCGGGAGACCCCCCAAAAATTTACTACCTGTGTTTATCTCCGCCCCCTATTTCAGGATTTTCTATTGCCCACAGTGGTTTATGTGGGCGGTCCTGGAGAGATAAATTATATAGCTCAGCTTAAAGAGGTCTACCAGGCTCGTGGCATGACCATGCCCATTATCTATCCGCGGGCCAGTTGCACTCTTCTGGAACCCAAGGTGACCCGATGGCTCCGCAAGTACGAGATTGATCCTCTTGAACTAAAGGGAAGTATCCACCATATCCTTAAGAGGTTCGACCATAATTCCCATGTGGACAGGTTCCAGCAGCGTCATTCAGCCGTCCTGGCCGAGATGGATGGGATGATGAGAGAGGTGGAAGAGCTGGATCCCACTTTGGGCAAAGCACTGGCCAGGGGCAGGAGAACCACAGATAAGAAACTCCGGGAGATGTCCAAGAGAATAGAAGAGAGAGCGGCTGAGAAAGGGGGAGTTGAAATCAGACAGATTTCAAAACTGAAGACCCACATCTTTCCTCTGGACAGACCTCAGGAGGGTGTAATTAACATCTTCTCTTTCTTGGTCAAAGGAGGACTGGATCTTTTGAATGAGATATCTGAGGCCATTAACGTGGAGAGGCCTGACCATCCTTTCATTGCCTATGGGAGCAGAGATAAATGATCAGGAGAGCGAGGACCCTAAGACCCGAGGGGGTCACCAGAGGTGGCTGAAGAACGCTCACCAATGCAGAATACAATGGAGAATATGAGTTTGAAACAGGCCTTGTCCAGGCTTGAGGCCATTGTGACTGAGCTTGAACAAGGAAAGCTCACTCTGGATGAATCCATGGCCAAGTTTGAAGATGGGGTTAGACTAGCATATACCTGCTTGCAGAGGTTGGAGGAAGATTAGCCGGGACAGAGTGCAGTGGGATGCCGGCTGATAGGCGAGGTTCGCTTCGCGACAGAGCCGGGCCCCGGATGGGCTGCCCCACGTTAAGCAGACGAGCGAAGCATGTCCGCTTAACCCTACAACGTCATTTACCTGAATACCTACAATATGTTCTGGCTCAATTAA
>NZ_BLRZ01000172.1 GCF_013281975.1 Candidatus Hakubella thermalkaliphila
TGAGCTGGCGCCTTCCCTTCGGGTTGGCACCGGGCGGCTTCTGTGCAGGTGAATACCTTCTGACTAACTATGAGAAAGTGGATGTAATCCAGGTCATCGCATTTGGGTGGGTTCATATTCTCTCCAACTCCTTACCAATAGAACTTGACCTTTTCTTGCAGGTTATGTTATAACCATACTGGCTAGGGGATTAGGCAGTCAACTGCGTAATTCCTACTTGTTAGTCTGGCAATTCGTGCTGGTGTTTCTATCGAGGAGATTGCCGGGCAATTACAGAGCACCCATTCTTGTCCTGCTTATTTGTTGGCTCGCGGTAAGGGCAAAAATATTTCTCCAGGCAAATCCTGCGCTTCCGCGATCGCCTACGAGATTCTTCAGACCATGGGCAAGGTTAACGGCAGCGCGCAAAAAAAAGTGATGGACAGTAGCTTGCTTTGCGAATGCGGTCAACAGCTTAAAAGGGCAGAGGGTTGCATGGTTTGCAGAAGTTGTGGTTATGCAAAGTGCTAGGCATTTACTGAAAAGCTCTTGGCTTGATTAAGGATTGAATATGTGAACAAAAACACTAACAGAATCAAGAAGTTTTTTTAAAAATTCAGAAAAAAAAGAGGATTTTTCAGTGCGTAGTCGAATTAACGATTAGGGTGATTGTCCATTAGGGTTGATGTATATTAATAAACCATCGGTGTTAGGTATTGTTTTTTTTTTCGGAAACTATAGTTCTGTCACCGATGTTTTCTGTGCGGAATTTAGTGAATAGTGGCAAAAATCTTGGTGGAAATACCGCAGCAGCGGCTTTGAGTTGTAGTTTTAGAAAATTTAGAAAAATAAGGGAGGAAAAAACATGATTTTAATCGGAGAAAACATTCAGATTCTCTCCAAAGTAGTTTCGGAGGCACTCTCCGGCAGAAACGCCAGTCCATTGCAGGAATTGGCCAAAGAACAGGTTAAGGCGGGTGTGCACTGGATAGACCTAAACATCGGTCCTGCACGCAAAAATCCGGCGGAAGTAATGAGTTGGCTTGTTAACAATATCCAAGAAGTCGTAGATCTGCCCCTTGCGCTTGACACTACGAACACTGTGGCGATGGAGGCAGGTTTGGCTATTTGTCGGCAGAAGCCGCTGATCAATTCCGCCTCAGGTACCCAGGAGAGCAAAGAAAAGATGTTGCCTCTAGCCCAAAAGTATGGCTCTAATGTGGTGATTTCAGTGCTTAATGATGCCGGGATCCCTTCTGATGCTGCTTCCCGAGCCGAGTCAATTATGGAAACAATCGACTACGCTAACAGCATGGGCATTCCTAATGAAGATATCTGGGTTGACCCGATTATGATGCCCATCGGTGTGAGCCAGTCCGATGTCTTGGAAGTAATAGAATTTGTGGGTATGTTGCCTAGTATTGCTCCAGGCGTAAAATCTACCATTGGTCTTTCCAATCTATCAAATGGTGTGCCGCGTGACCTGCGCCACATTATCAATCAGGTTGCTCTTGTGATCTTAGGCAAAGCCGGTCTGTACTCTGCGATTGTGGACAGCTTCGATAAAGAACTGGTAGCTCTTAATGCCGGTAAAGAAAAAGAAATTATTGATATCATCCTGAAAGTAATGGACGGGGAAGATCTGGACATGGCTGCTATGTCACAAGTAGCGAGGAATTACTATAAAACAGCTAGGGTTATTATGGGACGAGAATTATATTCTCCTTCTTGGCTGGAAATTTAACATTTCGGGAGGCGGAAAGTATAATGGAAAAATTTCTGGAAAAATACCCGGGCGAGATTAAGGAATTGGTGCTGGGTTCGGAAGGGAAAAAGGCTGTTGTCGCCGGACAAAACACGTTGCCCTTCCATTCTTTTGAAGGGAAAACAGGGCAACTCAAGTTTGCGCTGGAAGTGGCTGACAGTGAGCCGACAGACTGGGCTCCTTGGCTACAGGAGTTTTATGCTGACGTCAAATCTTCTCCTGAGGCGTGGGCAAAAAAGAATGCGGAAGTTTTTGGGGCTGATTTAATTTTCCTTACTTTAAACAGCATGGAAAAAGACGTGCCAGTCGAAGAAATTGCCGCTGGGGTAAAGAGAGTGGCAGAGGCAGTAAATGTGCCGGTGGTTGTCTTTGGTTTGGGAGAAAAAGAGAAAGATGCTGCAGTATTGCCGGTTGTAGCAAAAATGTGCAGTGGTTTAAATCTGCTGATCGGACCGATACTAAAGGAGAATCATCAGGAGATAGCTACTGTGGCACTAGAACATGGCCATGCCATCATTGCCCAGATTTCGATGGATATCAATCTGGCTAAAGACTTAAATATTAGGCTGGGCAAGTATTTCCCGGTGGACAGGGTGGTTATCGATCCGCTGACTTGCGTTGCTGGTTATGGTCTTGAGTATGCTTACTCAACCATGGAGCGCATTCGTCTCGCAGCAATTGTGCACGACGATAAAACTCTGCAGTCCCCGTTGATTGCCAAAGTGGGGAAAGAAGCATGGAAAACGAAAGAGGCTATTCAGGACGTCGGCAAAGGAATAGTTTGGGAGGCAGCCACCGCGTTTTCCTTGCTGCTGTCGGGTGCTGACATTGTAACTATGCGCCATCCAGAAAGCTTGCAACGCGTCAAGGCGATGATAAGCTAAAATTTTAACCCTACAACGTCATTTACCTGAATACATACAATATGTTGTGGTTCAATTAAA
>NZ_BLRZ01000173.1 GCF_013281975.1 Candidatus Hakubella thermalkaliphila
GTACTCCCATTCTGGTCATGGATGTCTTTTAGCATTCCTTTATGATTGACTGTGGGCTCAAGCGAGACTACTATATTGCAACGTGCTTCAAAAATATCAAATGGGCCTGGGTAGAGAGGCGACTTAAGTAGAAATTAAGGATTTGAGGCCACTTAGTGTGCTTAAAGACGACCAACGGATTAGATACCTCCATGATTATCTTGTCCGGGTTCATCAAGCGATTCAGGATGGGGTCAAAGTGGAAGGGTATTTTGTATGGTCCCTGATGGACAACTTCGAATGCTCATATGGGTATACCAGGCGGTTTGGCCTTGTTTACATTGACTACACAAGCCAGAGGCGAATCTGGAAGAAGAGTGCCTTATGACACAGGGATGTGATTGAGCGGAACGGCGTAAGGGGTTGAAGCTTTAGCTTTTTATAGATTTCTCAAGTTACCAAGACTCCTTCAGTTGGAAGGGTAGGTTGTCCATAAATGAAATAGGAGAACCACGGAAGACCGTACTCTCGTATGCTTGTTTTGAGTCAAAACAGGACCGAAGGTGACAGATTCTGGTGGCAAGAGTAAGGTCTCAAATAGCATAGAGGACCAAAGGAGGCCAGGAAAAATGAAAATATCCATCCTTGGTGGCGGTGGAACTAGAACTCCACTTTTGGTAAGAGGTCTTCTTTCCTTAGAGGAGGAGTTGGGCATAAAGGAGATCTCTCTTATGGATGTAAATGAAGAAAGACTTCCTCTCATAAAGAAAGTTTTGGATGATATCTACAAGGAAGAAACTAGGGGAGCGATTTTAACTTATACCCAGGATATAAAAGTTTGTATGGAAGAGGCATCCTTTGTTGTCTGTACCATAAGAGTGGGGGGGGGGATGAGGTAAGGATTATAGACGAAAAGGTCCCTTTAAGGTTTGGCGTTTTAGGGCAAGAGACTACCGGGCCTGGTGGATTTGCTATGGCAGTTAGAACTATCCCAAAGATATGGGAGGTAGCTTCTTTTATACATGAGGTGAGTCCTGAGACTTGGTTTATAAACTTCACCAATCCATCAGGGATAGTAACCCAAGCTATCTTGAGCCATACCCCTTTAAAAAAGGTGGTAGGGATTTGCGATGCTCCCTCTTCCATCCATAAGATTATCTCGCACCTTCTAAGTAAAAAGGAAGATGAGGTGCATATAGATTACTTCGGTATAAATCACTTTGGTTGGATTAAGGGTGTTTATGTGGATGGGAAAGATGTTTTGCCAGCTATTCTGGAATTGATCAAAGAGATACCAGATTTTGAGCGAGTGACCCGCTTTCCTCCAGAGCTGCTAGCTATAATTAAACTACTTCCTAACCCTTATCTTTACTATTACTATTTCAAAGAAGAAGCTCTTAATGTCTTTGGTTACGATGCACACTTGGAAATCCAACCCCCTTCAGCCCTTTTAGGTATGAGGCTGCTTACGAGCGCTATACCTGTGGCAGCCTTGGTTCTATCTCTTATCTCTATCTATCTTTATCCTCTGGTGGGGGAAAGGGTAAAACTCCTGGAACAGGAGGTCAGCAAACCAGATGAAAGCTAAAGATCTCATACCCATACCCAAAATGGAAGAGGGGGGAAATGTTTAGCTATCCAGCTCCATCCTGATGATATAGAAATTTTTGCTGGAGGATTTGTGGCACTGATGCGAGAGAGGGGAAAAGAAGTTATTTATGTTACTGTTACTGATGGAGGCATGGGGACTTTTGACCCAGAGCTTAGCCCGGGAGAGTTAGTTGTGATCAGAAGAAGGGAAGCGCAAGAGGCGGCTTCTGTGTTAGGTGCTGATAAACATATCTTTTTGGGCTATCCTGATACTGATGTCTTATCTCATCGGGAGTTAAGAGAGAAATTCATAAAGCTCCTTAGAGAAGAAAAACCCGATGGGATCCTTCTTCCTGACCCCTGGTTACCTTACGAGGCCCACTTGGGACATGTAATAGTAGGTTTGGCTGGAGCAGAAGCGGTTCTTTTCTCTCCTATGCCTCTTTTTGAGCCCAAAGGAGTTCCCCGTAGGGTAAGTTTCGTTGCTTTCTATGCCACCCACAGACCTAATATCTTCATAGATATAACCTCAAAGTGGGAGAAGAAACTTGAAGCTATAAAGAGGCATAAAAGTCAATTTCCTCCCGAGGTATTTTCTCCTTTCTTTCGCTATCTGGAGATGAAGGCAAAAGAATGGGGTGAAGGGAAAGGTTTTGAGAAAGCAGAAGCTTTTAAAGTTCTTACCCCCTATCATCTCCATGGCAATGTAGACACCTTAGAGTGTTAGGGGTGAGAGCATTTAAAGGACTTTCCCGAAAAAATAAAATGGAGTAGCAAGTAAAATGAGGTATTTCTTGGGTGTTGACGGTGGGGCAACTAAGACTAAGTGGTGTATCTCGTAAATTCGGTGACGTATTCTCATGCTGCAAGAGCAATTGGTTGAGAAGGTTCCGAGAGTTTTCCGAGCATCCTGGATAGATCTTCTCGTGTGAATTTCCATTTCAACGGTTTGGCAATTTGCTCCCACCAAATTATACGGTAAGCTTTCAGTAAACCCTGTTGCGACTAGGAAATGCGGAGTTCCCGGCGGAAGTGCTTGTGAAGGGGATAGAGGAAGATGTCCTTCACCGGGAGTGGGTAACGGGTGTG
>NZ_BLRZ01000174.1 GCF_013281975.1 Candidatus Hakubella thermalkaliphila
AAATAGGGATAAGCTCTACGAGCTGGCCAGGCATGATGACGTCGAGGTATATCTTATAACTCCCAAAAAGTGGGACACAGGGATGCATCTTCTGGAATCAAAACAGTTTGAGGGAGAGAACATACGAGTCATACCTCTTAGGACAATGTTGGCAGGAAATGAGGCTTTTTACTTCTATCTTCCCAGTTATTTCTTTCAAATAAGGAAAATACGGCCGGACATTATTCACGTAGAGCAGGGTGCTGGTGCCTTTTCCTATTTCCAAACTCTGATAGCCAGAAAGGTATTTGCTCGTGAAGCAAAGTGCCTCTTTTTCACCTGGGTCAATTGTGAAGTGGGTAATCGCTTTCCGCTCTCCTTTTTCGAAAGATTTAACCTTAGTCATTCCGACTATGCCATCTGTGGGAATAGAGAGGCGGCTGATTTACTCCGGAGAAAAGGTTTTGAAAAACCAATTAAAGTTCTACCCCAACTGGGGGTCGACACTGAACTATTTCGCAAAAAGGGCGCCAATGATCTAAAAACTCGATTGGGATTTGAGCATTTTACTATCGGTTTTATTGGTAGGTTGGTTCGAGAAAAAGGTGTTCTAGATTTGGTTGAGGCAGTGAGCAGGTTGAAGGTTCCGTTTCACCTGCTTATGGTAGGTAGTGGGGATTTAAGAGACGTGATCTTGCGACGGGCAGCAGAGTCAGGCATTAGCGAAAAAGTTAAGATTGTTGATTCCGTGCCTCATGAACAAGTAGTCGATTATTTGAACTGTCTTGATGTCCTCGTCCTGCCCTCTCACACTACTAGAAATTGGAAAGAGCAGTTTGGTCACGTCCTGATTGAAGCTATGGCCTGCGAAGTTCCGGTGATCGGATCTTCCTCAGGTGAGATTCCCAATGTCATCGGCGACGCGGGATTAATTTTTGAGGAGGGGGATGTGGACGACCTCCGTAGAAAGCTGGAAGCTCTGATGAGAGACGGGGATCTAAGGTGTGATCTAGCTAGAAGAGGAAGGAAGAGGGTGCTTGAAAGATACACTCACCGAAGAATTGCTGAAGAGACTCTAAAGGTATATAGAAAACTAATGGGGTTGGAATAGAAGCCCCCCTACTCGAAAATTGTTCAGGCCTATTGGAGGATCCAGAGAAGTGGAACGTCCATGCAGAAATTGTTGATTGAGAAAATAAAAGCAGTACCAAAATACGTTTATCTCATATCCCTATCGTATGCCCTCTTCTACCCCACTCTATATTTGATCCTTTATCTGACCACACCTTCTGGCTATGGGTTTACCTGGGGATGGTTTGGCGACGATGGCATATTGCTTAGTTTAATGCGATCTGTGGAGAACAATTTGATATGCCTATGGGCAAGTCAGGATAAAGTGAGTGTGTTTGCCGTGCCGGGTCTCACGTCACCCTACATTTATGTGCCCTTGGGTTATATTTCATATTTTTTGAGAATACCCTACCAGGCTACCATGATTGTCTCTGGCCTGATAGCCAGATTTGTACTATTGATTGTCACTTTTTTCTTCCTCTCCGAATTTGTGTCCAGAGAAAGGGTAAAGATCTCCTATCTCGTCTATACCCTCACCTCTGGATTTGGTGGCCTCATATTTTTCCTCTCCACGGTTGTGTCGAACCCAGCATCATTGCTTGAGCCACGCCATCCATTTTACGGATTCATGGCCACAATTAATTATGAGCTTTTTGAGGGCGTCGGCCTTGTCCCCATTACCATGATGAATAGGCTCTACTATCTACTTCCCATGATTTTAGGTCTGGTTGGACTGATCTTCCTAAAAAAACATTTTGATAGCAGTAAAGTCCCTTTTTTACTGTTCAGCGGCCTTTTTTACGCCGTGACATTTCTCTTCTATCCAATCTACGGCATTTCTTTTTCGCTGATCTCTTTGATATACGGTCTTACCAGGCTGGTTTCAGGAGAAAAGCAGCATGTGATGGAATATCTCAAAAAGTATTCCATCCTGTTTCCGTTGGCTGTTGTCGGCCTCGTTCCCTGGATAATCGCCTTAATTTACAATAGGAGGATGTTTGGCCTATACAGTGCCATAGCTTCTGCAAGGGCCAGGATAACCCCCCTATTTTTAAGTCTATGCCTGCTTCTGATTTTTGTATTTTGTGATTTCCTTTGTCAGACTAAAAATAGGAAGATTTTAGCGGCGATATTAGTTTCAATTTTTTTCCTGATATTCTACGAACTATCAATGCTTCACTATCTAAACCGGGAGATGTGGGACTTTTGGCCAGGGTTTATGATCCAGATCTTTGCCTTTGTGAGGAGGTACTATAAGTATGGCTTTATAGTCTTGGCCCTGGTTGGTCTATACCTTCTCCCAAATTTCCTGAGAAACACCAGGTTAAAAGACCTGGAATACAGCTTCTTCTACATAGTCCTATCTGTTTTCTTCGTCCTCTCCATTCTTCCCAAGATGTTTCTTTACAATCTTAATATGGCACGTTTTATGCACTTCTTGTGGTTACCCCTGAGTATCCTGGCATCAAACGGGATTTTGAAAGTTTCTGGGAAAAACTGGATGAGGAATGCTGTCCTGGCTGCGGTCATTACCATTAGCTCTTTTTCATTTTTCTTCTACTCGGCCTTTTTTATAACTTTTCCACATCAAAGAGTTTCCCCC
>NZ_BLRZ01000175.1 GCF_013281975.1 Candidatus Hakubella thermalkaliphila
TCCGTCTTAATCCTGGCCTTAAGCGATGAGCCTGGTCTTTAGAGGATGGGCCAGACACACTTCCTCTATCTCCTCAGCCAACTGGTCGTAAAAGTAGGACCAGTTAAAGCCGGCCTCTAGAACCGCCTTGGTGGGCTTAAGGCCATCCAGGCTTTTCAGGTAGTTCTTGATGGAGGCTCTGTCCGTGGAAACCCGACTTTTTGCTGGCACCTTACCCTCTTGGTCCATAATGGTAGAAACAAAAATGTGAATAGTATGTAAAATAACGGCGAACCCGGTTGAATCGCCCGAGCTACCGGCCCAGTAAATACGGATAGATTCAGGCCTTTCCAAGGCGTCATAGCCCCTTACGGGCCAGGATGTTCCTAAGTCCAGGAGTCCAGCCCATACCGGTGAGTGCTTTACGTCCTTTATCGCGTGCTGTCCGATCCATTTGAATGACGGCAGAAGCCGCATCATGATCGTCACAAATGCTTACATAGTCCACCCCGGCCGCCAGGGCCGCTTCCACAATTGGTTTTTCAAAGCGGTAAAAAGGGCCCAGCGCTCCCGCAGCCACAGTATGACCTTTTAGAACGTTTACCAGGTCCTGGTGACAGGTTGCATCTACCTTTTGTACCCTTACCTTCTCCTGGCCCAAGGAAGAGACCAGTTTCTCTGCCGCCGCCGTATTCAGATCGGCAATGGTAATTCTCTCTACCTCCGGGAACTTGACCAGCTCTTTCACCGCCTCAGAGCCCATATCTCCTGCCCCACCTAAGACAACAACTTTCATCTTTTCTCTCTCCTGATCACTCTGCCTGGCTTTTTCCCTACTACATAATTCCCATTCTTGACAATCATGACTCCATTGTTGAAGACATACTCTATACCGTCAGGCTTCTTGCCCGTATCCTTAATTGTGGTATTATCCTGAATGGTCTCCCGATTAAACAGCACAATGTCGGCACTTTTCCCCCTTCTTAAGACCCCCCTATCCTTTATCCCGAACCTCTCTGCTACTCTCAGAGTCATTCTATTTATTGCATCTTCGAGAGTTAAAAGACCCCTTTCTCTCACATACTTACCCAAAATTTTCGGAAAGGCTCCCACACTGGAAGGGTTTTTGAACCCCTCCCTTCGCATTACGGCATCGGTTTCGTATAGGCTCAGCGGATGTGCAATTAACGCCTCAAGGATTTCCTGATGACCTTCGTCTCCACTGAACCGGTGAAAAAGAGCAAGTGCTTTACCCTTACTTTTTTTGATTATTCCAAACATGGTTTCGAATGAACTCAGGCCAAGTTCCCTGGCGGCCTCTCTCAAGTTTAAGCCGTTTAGCTCTTTTCCACCGGTGAATGCTGCGTTCATAATCTGAATATCGGCAAAATCGAACCCGAGAAGTTTTCTTATTAAAAATATTTCTAACCTGAGTCGGTTCTTGGCAAAATTGCTCAGAATATTTCGGTCAAAATCCTCAAGAAACCAGGCGGGCAGCACTATATTTATATAGGTATTACTACAGTTGTACGGGTAAATATCCCACATGACATCCATACCATTTTCTGCCGCCTTCTCAATCACCTTTACAACTCTATCTGCCATCGCATAGGTCCTGGTGCCCACGAAAATTAAATGTGATATCTGGAGCTTTACCTGGGTTTTCCTCGCTATATTCAAGATTTCTTTTACCGCCCTTATGTTGTGCGGCTCAGAAAACGGCTTTAGGGGATACGCACCTGATACCCTGCCTAACGCCTTGATGTGAACGGTAAGGGGAATCCCCTCTGCTGCCGCCGTTTTGGCAAAGCAAATAAGTTCTTCGTCTATCGCGAAAAGTCCAGGGTCATATCCGAGCCCGAAGGATAAGCCGCCTGCCCCGGCGTCGTAGGACTCCTCCACCATTCTCAGCATTTGTTTCAAAACAGTAGGGTCAGGATAACGCCTGTTTTCTCCCATGACAGACAGGCGAAGCGTACCGTGGCCCACAATCTGGACCAGATTAAAGAGCATACCATTGCCAGACTCCAGGTGGTCAAGAAATTCATCAAAGGATCTCCATCTAAAATCAAGCGGCCGATCTACGAAGAACTCGGCAACCTTGCCTACCAGCTCTATGTTGCCGTCGGCAATAGGCGCCGGAGAAAAACCGCAGTTCCCACCGATTACCGTAGTAACCCCCTGTTCTGCCAGCGGGTAAAGAAAGGTTTCGTGGTCATCCAATGGAAGCGCCCAATCAAAATGACTGTGCATATCAATAAATCCGGGCGAAGCTGTAAGTCCTTTCCCATCCAAAACTTCTTTTGATTCTGGAAGCTTCTCTCCTTTGGGAGTTACGGCTTTAATCATGCCGTTTTCCACTTCTATGTACCCCTCAAATGACTTTTGCCCGGTACCGTCAATTATGTTTACATCTTTGATTAGTAATTCACCCATCTTATTCTCCTTTCGACACATCACGTCTACGGCCCACTTTTCTTGCCACCCCAGCAACTCTATGGTCAGGTAAAAGTTTAGTTTTTCCAAAAAGCTTTGGTAGCGTGTCGAAGAGCTGACACTTCTCCAGAAATTTTTCCGATAGCACCCTCGCCTGTTTAGTATTATAACTTAAAATATAACCCTACAGCGATACTTAAGAATCTTGGTTCAATATGTAGGGCAATTTC
>NZ_BLRZ01000176.1 GCF_013281975.1 Candidatus Hakubella thermalkaliphila
CAAGAAGGTATTTAGGGGATTTTGTTCATAGTTATTAAATTTTGCGGATTTTAAGTTATACCAGCCTGTTTCTTCTCTTTTCATTTTGCGGACAACAAAGTAGATTGAAGATGCAAGTGCTGCGGATTCTTTAGCCCTTAACCTTGCTTTCATCTCTGTATCAATTGGCCATGAGGCTTTTACAACTAAACCAGAGTCTAAAAGTGAATTTATCAATGTCTCCCAACCTGATGTTGATTTATGGGTATAAACGATTGTCGCAATTCCATCCGGTTTTAAGACACGATAAATCTCCTGAAAGGATTTTTTGAGATTTGCTTCAAAATGTTCCTTTGCTTCTTCCCAGCTTCTTTCGTTTGTATATGCTACAATCTCCTTTGATTTTGGAGTTAATGGTGTTGAAAATAAATCAGGATACAAATCACCAATTGTTCTTTTTAGCCAGACATAAAAGAAATCAGATAGATAAGAATAAGGCACATTGTCATAATAGGGTGGGTCAGTGAAAACTGCATCAAAGTAGTCGTCGGGATAGGGCAGGAAGGTGGCGGAGGCCTGTGTCACGGTGGCGGAGGTGGAGCTGGTTTGGGAACAATGACCGATAACTCCAAGAACCCAATCTAATGCTAACTTCCACCCGCCAGTCATTCCACTAAAAGGGTCTATATCAACATAGTCCCACATCATCGGTAAAGCTTGTCTTCCAAAGACATTTGCTGGAGTTTCTCTCATTGGTTCCCAGCGACTAATAACACATCCAAAAGTGGCCAACCTATCCACACCCAGCGCTAAATACGTCGCCACAGCCCTGGCATACTGTTCCTCGCGTCCCTCCGTCAGCATAAGTTCATGCGCCTGCCTCACCTTCTCCACAAATGTAATCAACGCCAGCTTCTGGCGGGGGTTAAAAAGGTCGCCCCATTTTAGCATCCCATATCTTTGAACACGAAAGCCCAGAGTTTCTTTTGGTGGCAAGGGTTCATCCGGCACAGGGTCAATTCCCCATTCTTCCATAAGTTTTGCCCTTTTCTCCTCAAGACATTTTTCCGCCTCCCTAAAAACTTCCAAATCCTTTTCTGTTGCTAACCTGTAAGTTTTGCCTCGCTTCTTTGGATGATGCAAAACCACCGCAACCATTCTCTGCCCTGCTTTCCCTTCCTGAAATAGTTTTCTTGTTGTCTTATCATCAACTATTGAACCACAGACAAGACAATTAGCAACTGCTCTGCTTACTGTCCCTTTTTCAGGTTCAAAATCCTCTGGGAAATCGTTGTTTTGCCCCACTATCTCAAATTCAACCCTACTATTCTTTACAAATGGCTTTAACGCAACTTTTTTATTATCTTTTTTAGCAAGCCAGAATTGACGCAGTAAAGGGATTTCTGCGTTGCATGATGGGTTCTGACAGGGTATTGTTCTTGCCCAAATATAGCCTACTGGAATAGAGCCACCGTTATCTTCTGGATAAAATTCTCCTATTTCCTTCTTTGTGGACTCCAACACCCAATTACCCCATTTTTTCACATCCTCAAGTAAAGGATTTTTTACCACGCTTCCTTTTAGCAAGCCCCAATCTTCTTTTACTTCTTTAGGTTTTCCATATTTTTGTGGATATTCAAGAGTGCATTTAAGAATCAAAACCGCAACAGGGTTATACTCACCAGCATAGGTTTCCAAGCCAAGCCTTAATGCTTCTAAAGGAATAGAACCACCGCCTGCAAAGGGGTCTAAAACCCTGAGAGGCTTTCCACCATTTGCAGAAAGAATATCTTTTCTTGCTTTCTCAATAATTGCAGGATTTAAAGAATTCTCCCATTTTGAAAGTTCTATCTCATTTTCCGCAGGTTGAAAACGTAGTTTTCTCGAATTATTGATCTGCTAAATACTTAGCATGATTGAAGGGGGGTATCCACTTGACTGGAGTAAACACAATATGTTGTAGTATAGGGTATGGCAAGCACACAGTATGTAGTGGTCACTCCAGTCAAGTGGATACCCCCCTTGATTGAATTTAATTTGGTTGATCAATTCACAGTATTCCATTTTTTTCACAAGTAATCTCTTTGCCGGCGGCTTTTTTTGATTACAGCCTTTGCATACTCACCTATAAGTTCCTTAAGAATACGTTCCAGTTCTTTGATCTGCCTACGCTTTTTCTGAAATTCTCTATAGTTTTCCGTAAGCTCCTTTATCCAGCTGATGTCCTCTTCGGGTATGGCTTTTGTCTTCGATCGGCCATTTTCCGACCAAGTGATCCGCCTGAACAGATGGCCGCCCTTTTTGTAGCACCAGCAGTTGGGTTTTCCACATTTGCAGTACACTTCTTTGTACGCTCCGGGAAGCATCGAACGAAAAGCTAATATCTGTTTGAGAATCCGGTTTCTTTGTTTTTCTAGCTCTTTTATACGATCAAGGCTTGACATCTTAACTTTATAATATATAATAACAGTTAAGATGTCAAGCACAAAAGACGAAAGTCTAACAAGATTTACCGTTGCCGGAATCCCCTTGATCACTTCTGTATCACTAAGGGCCTGTCACAAAATAACATGATCAAGTTCAGGCATGATTTGGTTTGATGGTGTAGTTCCACTCACCATGAAAGGCGTCCTTGGTAAGG
>NZ_BLRZ01000177.1 GCF_013281975.1 Candidatus Hakubella thermalkaliphila
ATGCGCTGAAAAGGGTAGAGGAGCAGTTTTTTGTTCCTCAAGGAGGCGCTTATGAGGTTTTTGTGTATGATGATGCAAGGATACAGAACCTGAATAGGCAGAGCCTGAGTGAGCAGAACCTCAGCACACGTCTGGGGATCGAGGTGGATGGAGTTCCCGTGGAGGTTGCATCCGCAGGTAGCAGTGGGGCTGGCGACAACTGGGTTGCTCTGGGTACTATAAGGTTGACCCCAGGGAATCACAGCCTCAAGATCACTTCCCAGGGTCTACCCATCAACGACGTAAAGATAAATAATAATCTGGTGCTACATTTGGAGAGGAAACAGGATAAGCCTGATCCACCTGGGATCTCCTTCAGGAAGATCAATCCTACCAGGTATGTGGTAGAGGTAAAAGAAGCGACCTCTCCTTATCTTCTGGTCTTCTCAGAATCCTTTAACCCCGCCTGGAGGGCCTATGTTGTGGACACGGAGACGGGCAGGAGGGAGAGAATTCCCGATGAAAGGCATTTTTGGGTCAACGGGTATGCTAACTCCTGGTGGGTGGATAAACTCGGCGACTACCAGATCCAGGTGGAATTCTGGCCCCAGAGGTTAGTTTACTGGGGGGCTGTGATATCTGTTATCACTTTGATTGCCAGCGTGCTCTACTATTTTATTGATGCCAGGCGGAGGCGCCGACATATCAGCTAATGCTGAGACCTCCGCTATGACTTGCTCTGAGAGGCAGAGAGGAGGATCCTCAAACAAAAATGGATGGAAAGGTAAAAGCCAGGATAATCCGAGAGGCGATTGTAAAGAACTACGTTAAGATTCTCTCGATGGCCGTCCCCGTCGCTTTACTCCTCGCCTCCACTGTGTTGTCGACCCGCTTTGCTTTTTGGGGAGGTGTCTCCGTAGCCCTTTTCGCCATAACTCTCCTTGTCCTCCAGTGCCTGGACCTGGAATATAGGTATGCCATAGGCATCGCCCTGTTCTTTCTGGCTCTGTGTCCCTTCTTCCTCATAGCTAAGCAGGAAAGTACGGCCGAGATATTGGCCAACTACGCCTATGGCTATTTAGTCTTCGGCCTCATTTTCATCCTCATGGACAGCCTGAGAGAAAGGATAAAACGAAAGGGGAAATTGGTTCTCTTTCGTAAGGCCATGCTCAGCTCCATCTTTTTGACCATGTTCCTTTCTAACTACTTTCTCTTCCCTCAGGTTTTTCCGGCATATAAGGCCGTTCAGCCCTTCAAGATCTATACTTCCTTCACCATGCCTCGAGCCTACAAGTGGCTCAAGGCTCAGCCGCAGGACTTCATCATTGTTGAGTACCCTCTTTTGGACGAAAGGGGAGAGCTCTATCCCGACTACCTGCATTTTCAGCAGATTCATGGGAAGAAACTGTTTAATCTGGCCCTAAAGAGGGGGGGGGGCCCTCCGGTTTGGTCCTGAAAAGCAGTCTGGAGGAGAGTCTGATGCAATCCGTGGAGGGTCTGCGGGGCAGGGAGGCAGCAGAAATACTGGGGCACTACGGCGTGAGGTATGTCCTTTTACATAGGGATAGGCCCGGGCTAAGCTTCTATGAAGGGGAAAGGGAGGAGACGGAGGGGCTTACGCTGGTAGGCTCGGATGATCAGATAGACATCTTTGAGATAGATGAGAATCTCCGCAGGCCCCCCATTTATCCTGTTAGAAACATTGCCTACGTCTCCAGGAATATCGAGCTTTCCTATATTCTGGAAAGCCTGGCCAGCCTGGAGGCCCAAGTGAGTGGGGCTGAAGAGCCGTGGGTCTATCTTGCTAGCGGAGACACGAGCAGAGATAACCTGGTTCTGAGCTGGGCAGAGCAGGTTATTGTTCCTTTAGATGTGGCCAGGGACGCGGTAGATCAGCCCACGCCAGGTGAAGGCGCTCTATATGAAGATCTGGGTCTCACCCCGTCGGCGATGGAGAAGGAGAGCCGCTATTTTGTGTCTCTATACCTGCTCAATACTGGCTCCACCGTGTGGCCCGCCACGCCGGAGGAAAATCACATTCATGCGAGCTATCACTGGTTAGATAAGGAGACAGGAGAGGTGATCATCTGGGATGGCGTGAGGACGGAGCTGCCCCACCGAGTAATACCAGGGGAGAGGGTGCCGGTTCAGGTTGGGATAAAGACGCCAGAGAAGCCTGGAGACTATATTTTGCAGTTCGATCTGGTCAGAGAAGGGGTGTACTGGTTCTCCCAGGTGGGAGTGGAGCCCCTATCCAGGGAAGTGAAAGTGGTTTCGGCCAGCCCAGGCGGCAAAGAGGAGGGGTTGGAACAGGAGGGAGAGAGTAGCAGCATGGTCGGCCCGCCAACGGGTGGGTGGGAAGAGACAGAGCCGGAAGGACGCAGTTATCCGATTACCTACACTCTCCACATTCCCCGGGCTGGAGACTATTCTCTCTATCTTTTAAAGCCGACTCTCCCTGAGGTTAGAGAGCTAAGGTATCGGATTGATGGGGGTGAGTGGGTCCAGAGTAGCTTAAGTGTCTTAAGATCTCCCCAGGAGGTCTCTCCATCTTCCCCAGAGCCTTCTCCTTCTTCTCAGGAAGTCTCCACCTCCTCCCCGGAGGGCAAGTACGTCTTCAAACTATTGGA
>NZ_BLRZ01000178.1 GCF_013281975.1 Candidatus Hakubella thermalkaliphila
TGGTCAGATTCCAGAGCCAACCAGAAAAGAACTTGAAGCTCTTTATCTTTCTTTAAATCCTGCTCAACTTAAAAGAAACATTGAAATGAAGCTGAATAAACTTTACCAGGCTTATCAGGAGAAAAGTAGACGAGATGCGGTTAAGCCCTTCAAAAAACAAAATCCCCGTATGGGGTTACATTTTATATGACCCAACCAGACCTACTTCGGTTACCTAGTTAAATGGCTTGACACGTCGGCCTCTTGGAGGTTATGGCCACAATCCTGCGCCATGTAAAAGATTGTGGGTAAATGTCTGGTCAGCTAAAAGCGACTGCCTGGACTTAAAAGTATCAGGGAGCAATCCCTGTAGTCGCAGCTATGGCACCTGCCTCAGGTGTTAGATTCAACTGGCGCCTGTGTTGCTCAAGACATCTTGAGAATCTCCGGACTTTAGTCGTGGAGAGTGTCAATCCAGAGATTTCCGTAGTTCGGAAGACAACGAGTTAAAGTAACCATAACGTTGGTTTGATCTATCGAACGATATTGCGCCAGGGGGTGGAAGTATATGCCGCCTGAAAGCGAATTAGCGGGCAGCCCGGCGGACTGGCTTCGTCATGCCTACAGCTCTTTCATCGGTCGTGCGTTTTTTATCGCCCTCGTCCTGCGGCTTATCCCTGTTTTCCTGTCTTACAACCTCGGCATCGGACTGAACGACATGTTCCAGTATGACATGCTGGCACGCAGCATTGTGGCGGGCAATGGCTATCGCTGGTACGCCGAGCCGGATTTGTACCTGGTCAAGGAATTCATCCCCTTCGACATCTTGGCTGTAAATTATGACCCGCGCGGCGTGCTGACCTCTTTCCGCCCGCCGCTGTATCCAGCCTTCCTTGCCCTCATTTACTTCCTGACTGGCGTGGATGCCGACCGCTTTTTCACCGCCCGGCTGGCACAGGCCTTCCTCGGCGCGGCGCTCGTCCCGCTGACATATCTGCTGGCGCACCGCTTTTCCCCTCGGAAAGAATCAACGCTCACCGCAGAGCACGCAGAGAGCGCGGAGAATAACAAAATAAACTCTGCGAACTCCGCGCCTGCTCTGAGCCATGCCCTGAGGAACGAAGGGATAGTCGAAGAGCTCTCAGCGGTGAAATTTTCGCCTGCGCGCATTGCAGCCTGGGTGGTCGCTTTCTACCCGATGCTGGTCATCTATCCGCTGGCGCTGGCGACCGAGAACTTGTTCTTCCTGCTTATCCTGCTTTCGACGCTGACCCTGCTGCGCGCCGTGGACTCTGGCCGCTGGCCGTCCTTTGCGCTGGCCGGCTTTGTCTTTGGCCTCACCGCCCTGACCCGTTCGGTCATTTCGGCGGCGGTGATTCTGGCTGTGCTGTGGGTCTGGTTTGCGTTGAAGAATCGCGCCGGCGCGGTCGCCTTGCTGTTCTTTTTTCTGTTCACGATTTCACCCTGGGTGGTGCGCAACACACTTTTGCATGGCCAGTTTACGTGGATAGAATCTGCCCTCGGCTACCAACTGTACCTGGGCTACCACCCGGATGGGACGGGCACTTTTCAGTATCCTCAATCCCTGGATCTGATCCCGATCCTGGATGATGCCGAACGTGATCGCATCGGCATCGAGAAGACGCTCCAATTTATCCGTGATGCCCCGGGGCGCTTCCCCTATCTGGCTGTCCGCCGCCTGGGTCATTTCTTCGGCCTGGAGCGCCGCGCCCTGACCTACTTTTACTCCAACAACTTCTTTGGCTATATTCCCCCCGTTCCTCTGACAGCCATTGCTCTTTTACTGATCTTGCCATTTGTTTTTGTCTGCACCTCGGCTGCATTTGGCCTGGCGATCACGCGTTGGTCGAAAGAGAATCTGTTGCTGGCCCTGCTGATGTTCAGCTATCTCGGCCCTCACGTTCTCATCTTGGCCGAAGACCGCTTCCACTTGACACTTATCCCGTTCCTCGCCATCCTCGCCGCGCAGTGCTGGATGGGTGGCCTGTCCGCGCTGCATGAACGCTGGCAGACCCGGGCCGGACGTTGGGCACTCGCCTTTGCCACGTTTGCCGTTTTGCTCCTCCTGCTGAATTGGTCCCTCGAACTCTGGCGCGATGCCGATAAGCTGGCCCTGCTCTTCGGCCCGGACGGGAATCAAACCTATTTCCCGTATTAACCGCGGAAGCTCTTCCTCCATCGTCCGTCATCTATCCCTTTTTGATGTCGGGAAGGAGCCCCCGAAAACGGCCTTGAACATCGCTTACGGCGTCTTCATCGGCCTGCTGGCCGCCGGCCTGCTCTGGCTGGTTACCGGCCCGCCGCGCGGCCAAGCGGTGACCCTCCTGCCGCCGCCTACCCCCGCCCCGCTGACAGAAGAGGGACAGACTGAGCATCGGAAAAGACGCCATAGGCGCTTTCAGTAACAAAGCGTCCACCAACTCCATCTGCGCATCTCGGCATGCGGTGAAACCATGCGCATACAGGATGACTTAACACGGCCTAAAACTGGTGCTAAATTTTAATAGAAGGAGGTGAAGAACATGCCGATACTCATAATTATTGGTTCTTCTCCCATTTTCTACGGTACAGGTAGAGGTAAAGGAAGTGGGTTATCGG
>NZ_BLRZ01000179.1 GCF_013281975.1 Candidatus Hakubella thermalkaliphila
ACATAAAGCTGAGTACCGTCACCAGAGGGACCAGAAGGAACAGGGAAATGAACCATGATGGAGTTAAGACTAAGCTCAAGAGATGAGCCAAACCCATCCACACTACGCCGACAAGGAAAAGACCGGCACAAACCCAGGTAATGATGAGCGCAGGTATAGCTCCTGCCAGAGCTTTACCCAACAAGAGTTCCCAGGTGCTCACAGGCGTTGCTAAAAGTGGTTCAAGCGTCCGCATTTGCTTCTCTTCGATTATACTAAATGTAGCAAAACTAATGGCAATCATTATCGGGATGAGCAAGAGGTAGATGGGAAATTGAAGAAAGAAAAACACCTGGAACTTCTCGATCACTGGAAGGGATGACAATGTGGGCATCATCTCCTCTAACTTCGCTACACCTGTTCGGAGTATCGTGTCCATCAGAGCCTCTCCGCCAGCAAACCTGCTAACAAGCACAATGAGCACTAATGCCTGCACGGTGATCAGAAGGGGGAGCAGGGTAATAAACAAGGCTGAATTTAAGTTACCGAAAGTCGTCTGCCATTCCTTTATGATAATATTAGCTATACGTCCAGGTACTGCGCTCTCTGCCATGGACTCACCTGCTTTCACCCGCGGCCATCTCTTCCTCCTCACACAGCAATGTCATATAGATTTCTTCAAGGGAATGCCTCTTTTCAAATACACTCTGAACCCTTCCTCCCGATGCTACAATGCTTTGCACTAGATCTGGGCGCTCATGGAGCAGAGCCCTTGCCAGTGCCAGTCTTTGTTTCATCCCTTTGGAAAAGCTCCCAACTTTCTCGTTCCTTCGTCCCCACAGTCCCATAATCTTGAGATACTTGTCCACCTGACCATCGGCATCAATGTTGGAGTAAAACCGTGCGAAGAATTGCAGGTTACGCCTGGCACTGAGGCGTTCATAGAAGCCCGGAGTCTCCGTGAGCAAACCGATAACCTCATGGAGCCGCTGGATTTCATGGTCTGTGCGAATACCTGCGACGACAGCATGTCCACTTGTCGGAGCAATAATACCTGCTAACATGCGAACGGTAGTTGTCTTTCCAGCGCCGTTTGGTCCGAGGAAACCTAGCACCTCTCCTCTCATAACCTCTATGGTGAGATCTTCTACTGCTACCAGATTGCCAAATTTCCTTGTCAGTTTCGATGTTTCGATTGCAACCACCGTCAACTCTCCTGCCTTAATTCACTCAAGTGAATGTGACCACCGACTCTAGAGATAAGATTCTTGAAATAATTCCTTCTACATATTCAATAAAATACTCAGTAAATGCTTCCCCAACATACTGATACAATTTCATTTGGGTAGCTTGGATTCCCGCCTTTTCAATTTTGGAGACATAATCACCCGAAATCATTCGTAAATTTGACGAAGCCAAGTAAGAATCTGTAAATTTTTCTGGCGTCTGTACTAATTGCCTAAAGAGACCTGAAAAAGCAGAAAATATTTGCGTCCAATTAAGGTACTCTAGCTTGTTGGTTTTTATTTCTAAGAAATTTGTCCACCTGGTTTGGTCCAAAGAATAGATTGCTTCTCTACCTAAAATCCTTTTTTTCACGAATGCAGAACGATGAAGTTCATTAAGAGTCTGATAAACACTACGCTGACTGAAATTCGTAACCTTGGCTATCTGTAAAGAATTATCTCCTTTAGAAAAAAGAAGATAGGCACAAATATCAGCACGCGTACCCACCCCAAAAAAAGATCGCATTCTAAAAACGATATTTGCTGGAAGTTCTACATTGAGGTTCTCAGCAAGGTGACGTAAAACAACCTCATTTCTTGAAAGATTCCACTTTTGAAAAAGTTCATCTTCTTTTCCAAGAACAGGCATGGGTTGAAAGTCTTTGGTATAAAAGAGTGTTTCTTCTTTCTCCTGGGATTTTTTCGTGCAGAATCTTGCCAGGCTCTCCCATTTCCTTTTTTTCTCCTTCTTAGAAAGATAACCTGATATAGCTCCAAGGATATTGAGATTTCCAAATTCAAAAGAGTTCACCACATTCTTTAACCGCGCTATATTAATCATGTCAGCATTCTTGCAGAGCCAAGACAACATCTCGTCAAACAGGCGTTGGTCATAACGCCCAAAACAAAGAGTTGCACACATTAAAGCTTCAGGATCTATAACAAATGCCTGTTCTTTCTCTACGCCGGTGTATATGCCCAGAGACGACCAATGTCTCCAAAGAACCTGAAGTAAAGAATCTAAAATATGATCCCTAAATTCGTTCACTGACATTTTTGTAGCCCAAATTATTTAGCAAATCTTTTATAAATATTCTCAATCCTTCGGATACTTCTTCTATCAAAAACCACCTAGTTCCCACTCAAACACCTACCTCTCCCTTTTCTCCTCCCACCTCTACATCCCACTCTCCCCCCCCTCTCCCCCCCTATCCATCTACCTCCCTCCCCCCTCCCCACTTCCCACTAGCACCCCCAATCCCCCACCCCACCCCCGCCCCCGTGTCCCTGTCCGGACGCGTGTATCGTCTACCTGCCACTAGAGCCCTGCCCTTCCTATCCCAGGTGATCTTGTTGAAGCTCTGGCT
>NZ_BLRZ01000180.1 GCF_013281975.1 Candidatus Hakubella thermalkaliphila
CTCAGGAAGTCTCCACCTCCTCCCCGGAGGGCAAGTACGTCTTCAAACTATTGGATGTCTTCCTGGACCAGGGCGACCATCAGATCACCTTTTACGACACTCGTTTCTTGCTGGACAAAAGAAGATATCGAGATAGCGACTATTTGATGTTCCGCAGTAGCTCCTTAACGGATACGGCCATGAGTGGGGATACAGAGATCTTCTTGAAGAAGGCCTCCCCCCAGGAATATAGAATAAGCGTAGATACCGATCGCCCATTTTTCCTGGGTCTTAATGAGATCTATTTTCCTTCCCCTCAGGCCTATTTTGAGGATGGGAAGAGCATTGAGCTGTTCGCAAATCCTGGCTATCTCGTTCTCTATCTGGACAGGACCGGGCAGTACGATGTGATCATTAAATTTGGGAAGGAGGCCACTCCAACGGGCCAGGAAATTTACATATTTTGGTGGATTTCCCTTTTATGCATTTTCTTAATGGTTGTGGGATGGACAAGACTTAGCGCCTCTGAGCCTGGTGGGGATATCGGTTGACGCAGGATGGGTTTGGGAACATGAGAGTAGTCCTACTGACCAAGCTAGAAGGCGGTATCCAAAGAGGAGTCGACCAGGCCATATTGAGGATTCTGAAAGAAAAAGACATGGATCTTGTGGGGGTGGTAGTAGAGAGGACCATCCATGGCCCGTTCATCCCGTTTGTAAGAAATAAGGTAAGGAGATATATAAGAATTTATGGTCTCTGGGGTTTTTGGCGGATCTTAACCAAGGCTCTTGAAATCTCCTCAAAGTTTTGGCAAAGCAAATTGGGGCAGATAGTGGACAGGACAAATCGGGCCCAAGAAGAAAAAAATAAAAGATACCGCTCTTTTACTGAGCTCAGGAAAGATATAGATTTTCCTCTTTTCTTCACCAAAAACATCCATAGTGATGAATCTCTAAGCTTGATTCAACAGCTTCAGCCGGATCTGATAGTAGTATATGGCCACAGGATACTAAAGCGCCCAATATTTGAGATTCCCAGGGAGGGAGCAATTAATCTTCACCATGGAAAAGTGCCCTACTATCGGGGTGGCCCTCCTTGCTTTTGGGAGCTATACCATCAGGAAAAGACCGTGGGAGTGACGGTGCATTATATAGATGCAGGTCTGGATACAGGTGACATCATTCTACAAAAGGAAATTCCCATAGATACCTGTGATACGCTGGAGAGCCTGAGAGATAAAATTTATCCTCTGGGCGTTGAAATGCTGGTGCAAGCGATTAATTTGATCAAGGAAGGTAAGGTCAGGGCAGTACCTCAGGATAGAAGCAAAGGGAAAACCTATTCTGCTCCCACTATTAAGCAGGAAGCACACCTGAGGAAGATTTTGAAGGAACGGCAGCAGCTAAAGGGCATATCCTAAAACATGAGCAGAGAAGAAATAGCCAAAGCAATAAGAAGACTTCCCTCCAGGCCTGCCCAACTCTTTAACCACCTTTTTTTCAAGACGCTATTTTTATTCTCTGCCAAAAAAGATGCCTTAGATGTTCCCGGTGAAACTAAGAGAGTCTTGATATTGGCGCCTCACATTGATGATGACATTATAGGGTGTGGGGGCACCATCTCCAGATACATAAATGGTGGAGTCAGGGTGCACATCTTATATTTGACCACTGGCCAAAGAAGCAGACACCCCTTTCTTAATGAGAAGCAGCTTAAGGAAGAAAGGAAAAGAGAAGCCTATAGAGTAGCCGAATTGTATGGACTGAAAGACCTCTACTTTCTAGACAACATTGATGGGAATCTTTGTCTGGATCACCAGAATGTAGAGAAAGTCTTGGACCTGGTGGAGCAAATACAGCCTGATCTGGTCTTGGTGCCCTTTTTTCTAGACTATAACCGGGACCATATTGAGACCAATAGAATTTTTATTGAGGCGGCCAGGAAAGCAGGGTGGGAGATGAGCCTGTTAGCTTATCAAATCCAGTGTCCTTTGAGCCCAGGCACCATAAATAGAGTTGTCGACATAGATTCTTCTATCTTGATAAAGCAAAAAGCCCTGGAGCTTTACAAAAGTCAGGTATATGGTAAGCGGTTTTTCCAAACAGTGCTAGATCTGAATAGATATCAATCCTCTTTGGCCAGGAAGAAGTGCCGGTATGTGGAGGTCTTTTTACATCTGGATATTAAAAAATATGCCTATCTCTTTAAGAGGATGGATGAAAGATATGACATCAGTAAGCATTTGGAAGGTTTTGGCGACAACTATAGCTTGCCCTACTCCTTCCTTAAAGGAAGCAGGTTGAGAAAAGAAGTTAAAAGATTTCTATGTTCATGGTATTAGACCTTCCAGATTATTCTATCACCTTTTATCCGGCTTGCTATCTCTTGCAATTTAGTAAGTATCCTTATTTTTTCTTCAAAAGGCAGACGGGCTTGTTCTTTATGAAAATTTGCTTTATCTTCAAACAGCTTTTTTCTTGTAATTATTTTATTTTCGCCTATGACAATTTTTGTTTCTTCAATGTCTTTTTCTCCCATTAAATTAAAGCTCCTTTAAAGACTT
>NZ_BLRZ01000181.1 GCF_013281975.1 Candidatus Hakubella thermalkaliphila
TCTCAAAGCGCTCCTGGTTCTCCATGCATAGGCCAATCTCTTCCAGATCTACTTTCAGCTTTTTAAGTGGAACCTTTTTCACTGAAAGACCTCCTGCACCCCTGTCTTTAGAGAAGATTCGCTTGCTCTGGCAATCTCCATTTCTTGCTTTGCTCCGACAACTTTTTGGTGTTTCTAAGGCTTGGCGTATTTCTCACGAGATAGTTATCCCCTCTAGAACTCGTCTTCGATCTCTGGATATTGGGGCGGCGCCTCGCCGTGCGATTCAACAATTCTAGGATAGTTGCCTGGCAATGGGTCAGACCGCAGACCTAGAAACTGAATTCTGTGTCTCAACTCGTCTCCAAAATCGAAAATGTACAGGAACTTTTTTCTGGGCCGAAGACCAAGGGATGCAATCTGCACTTTATTCGCCTTTCTGCCGTCGGCTTTCGGGTGAACGTATTCTGATGTTCTATCCCACGCCTTGTTACTCAGGAAGAAGGCGTAAAGATGATCGTCATCCCAGTCGAAGGCCTCCTGAATCGCATCGTGCAGGTCGTGGAGGGTTTGTGTGCCCAGGATCTCAATTTTCCGCCAGACATCTTGGTCCCAGTCTAATTCCACTCTGAATAAATAGGCGGCCTTGGACTTTTCTTCAGTAATGTCTTCCAGCCACCCCAGAGCACCAGGAGTCTTTCGCCACGCCTCAAGAGCACCAGAAGCATAATCCACAGCCTCGCTTTCGTCTCCAAAACCTATGTACTGCGGTAAACGCTTGGGTAAGCGCTTCTTTGAAAGAAGATAGGCCGGCACGAAAGGATTCTGTTTTAGGGCTTCTCTAAGCCTGGAATTCGCCTTCTTGCTTGCCCCCTCACGACGAAAAGTCCAGATAGCCCAGGTGTAGTACCAGGCGGCCGCACAATCGTCCTTATATTGGGCCAGAAGTTTTTCAAGAGCTTCATCCTTTCCTTCTTCCAGGAGGTAGGTCGCCAGAATGTAGCGGATACCTTGATTGTCATTTGGGTTCAGGCGAAGCATATCAGTAAAATGTTCTATAGCTTGATCGCGTTCCCCAAGCATCCAAAGACACTGAGCGAGCCCAGCTCTGGCCCGCATGTAAGGGCGGGTCTCAAGGATTCCCCAGAAGTGGCCAGCATCTTCCCCGAAGGCTTTCTCACCTAGAGCGCGTTCTCCAGCTTGTACCCCCTGCTGGTACAGATACTTGGCTTCGGCCAAAGTAGAAGCTGCCTCCTCTGCTAGAAGCACGTAAGCGTCAGCACAATCTTCGGAAATCTTGAGGGCACGACGGGCAAGCTCTATTCTCCGCTTCCCAGAGGAATCCCAGGCCTGATACATGAGCTCTTGGGCCTGCTCGAGTGGGGTCTGTGCTGGAGGCGGCGGAATTTCTCCTGAAGCAAGTACTTCCTCAATGGAGGTGTTTGCCTCGTCGATAGATTCAAACTCTCTTTCACGAAGCAACCTTCCAATGTCAGCCAGGGTTTTCTCCATAGCCCGCCGATCCGGAAAAGACGGTATGGAGTCGGATTCTGGTTTGATGTGCTTGCGGTTTTTCTTCTTTGACTTTTTGCTCATGGCTCCCCCTTACTTAAGACGCTTCTTTTTTGTCTGCTACTTAAGCTTGTTCAAAGCCTTGATATATCTTTTGGCGTCATAGGGTTTGCCCTGGCTCATGACCTCCCATATCTCTGTTACAACAGCCTGGCCAATTAACTTCAGGGCGTCTTCCCTTGAGTAGCCGGAGGCGAGAAGACGGTCAAGGGTCTGCCGAGTCTCTGGGGGGTCATTGGCCCGGAGCTGGTTTTCAATCACTTCTAAGATTGCCTGTTGTAAGTGAAGATTTACCATTAATTATGTTACGTTTAGAGAAAAGAAGCGTCCCTCTGCTATGCCTCCAAAATCGGAAATAATCCGAACCTGTTTCGTTTATCTACGACTATCCCCTCCACTGCTTTTTTGCCCTGTCAAATATCTCGTCTATTGTCTGTCCCTCATACAGCCGCCGAGAGATTTCTACATAATCGGTAGGTTCACGGTGAAGCAGAGTGAGGAATCTGAGGGCAGTAGCGGGGCCAAGAGCCTTGCTTAAGGCTTCTATTCCACTAATCCTTATTTCTGTGTCATCCATTATCTTTGTCTTCTCCATAGGTCACCTCCTGTCTAATATAATCTACCGGATTCATGACCACTATCTCAAGCTTCAATCGTTTAGCTTGCTTGATTAGTCTATCATCACAGGTCAGGAAAAAATCGGCGTCCATATAACAGGCACACGCCAGATGAATGGCATCTTTAGCTAAAAGTCCTCCCTTTTTCTGAAATGATTTAGCGAGCTTATAGATTTCTCCTTCTGGACCTACCCGTACTTTGCAAAGAGTAGCGAGGTGAAGGACTTCGTATTTTCGCTCCGGAAAGGGACAGATAATCGTTTCATCTTCATGCATGAAAGACCAAACCAATCGAACTAGGTCTTCCTCTGCCCTTATGAATATCTCC
>NZ_BLRZ01000182.1 GCF_013281975.1 Candidatus Hakubella thermalkaliphila
TTTGAAAGTAAGTGTACCAGTAGCGGCTTGGACGGTGTGGACTGAAATGGTTGGTCGTGAGGTCAGCCAGAGTATAGAACCGCCGAAAGGGTGCGAAATGGAAAGCTTACTAGTAGAAAGTGTAAGGATAAGGTTTCTTGGGACATTTACTTTTGTCCTCTGATATTCTCTCCTATGCTTACGTCTTAGCCCTACAACGTCATTTACCTGAATACATAGAATATGTTGTGGTTCAATTAAAGAAATTGCCCTACATATTGAACCAAGATTCTTAGGTATCGCTGTAGGGTTAGAAGTTAGGTTCACATCGTAAGACATATGTAACAAGAGAATTGCACCAACTGAATTTGGTTTTTCTCCTCACGACTGTTCCTTCTGCGCTCTCTCTCCGAAAGGTTGAAGCCTCACCATAAGGCTCTTTTTGAACCACATATAACGTTTGCACCACATATAGCGTCCTGTACAGAGTGTCGTGAGCAAATGTTTGGATATTCTCCCAAAGTATACGGTTAGAGTAATGAGAAAATGTTTTCCCTCCTTGGAGCAATCAATAATTCTGGACAGTCTGCCAGACATACCTCCACCCAGGGGGCCTGGTTGAAATCCAGGCCCCTTTAGTTGTATCATTCGACTCGAAAACTGAATTGAGGGTAGTATAGGAAAACTTCTCCAGTTATTGCTAAAGAACCAGAGAGAGATAACAGATGATCGGTTGCACCAAACTTTTTTGCGGCACCGCCACCGTCTCCGATGCCCTCAAGTTTGGAAGAGATAGCTCCAAACTCCCCCCTCATTTGCTTCAATTCAGCTCTGATCAACATCCGGTGGTAGTGTGGAATATTACCAACCGGTGCAACCTGCGATGCAAGCATTGCTATATTAGCGCAGAGGATAGGGCTTATTCTGATGAGTTGAATGCCTCAGAAGCGAAGAGGTTTATTCAGGATCTGGCCTTCATGAAAATACCAGTTCTTCTCTTCTCGGGAGGGGAACCCCTGATTCGCAAGGATGTCTTTGAGCTGGGCCAATATGCCAGAGAGAAGGGGATTCGGGCCGTTCTGTCCACCAACGGCACTCTGATTTCAGAAGAAGTGGCCCGAAGGATCAAAGAGGCCGGGTTTCAATATGTCGGTGTCAGCATCGATGGCACCAAAGAAGTGCACGATGATTTTCGTTGCCGGCAGGGGGCTTTTGAACAGGCCCTTACGGGTATCAAAAACTGTCAATCCGTCGGCCTTAAGGCTGGAGTCCGCCTTACTATCAACAGATATAACGCAAGTGATTTCTCCGCTATCCTCGATCTTTTGGTAGAAAATAAAATAACTCGCTTCTGTATGTACCATTTGGTCTATGCTGGAAGAGGAAAAAAAATGGCCGCCGATGATCTGACTCCTGGAGAGACGAGAAAGGTTATAGAACTTCTTCTTCGACGGACAGAAGAGTTTTCTAGATCAGGTATCGAGCTAGAAATATTGACCGTGGATAATCATGCCGATGGCGCCTATATCTATCAGAAGGTGTTGCGGGAGCAGCCTGAACGAGCCCAAGAAGTCTACCAGCTTCTCTTAATGCATGGTGGCTGCTCGGCAGGCAGGAAGCTGGCTAATGTTGATGCCAAAGGTGATGTCCATGCCTGCCAGTTCTGGGGAAATGTCTCCCTGGGTAACGTACGGGAGCGATCTTTCAGCCAGATCTGGTCGGATTCTCACAACCAGCTTCTTCGTGATCTGAGAGATATGAAAGGTATGCTGCGGGGGCGCTGTGGTCGCTGTCGGTATGTGGAGGTCTGTGGCGGATGTCGCATTCGCGCCGAAGTCATAAAAGGAGACCTGTGGGACGAGGACCCCGCCTGCTATCTGACGGATGACGAGATTGAGACTGATCCGCAAATAGTGGGTGCGGTGGTGTAGATCGAGAATGGATGGCAGAGATTACCCAGAAAAATAGATTCCCTATTTTTATCGTTTGAGGAAGTGGCCCCCGAATAACAAATTGTTTTTATCGAAGCCAGTGGATAACAAATCCCGATGGCAAGAAGCAGTTTTGGCCAAATAGGGATAGAATTCCAGTATAAAGCCATGCGTCTATTGCCTATATTTGAGAGGTATTCATGGGCGGACTAATTCCTCAACTGCCTCAGGTCATTGCCTGGGAGACTACCAGGGCCTGTAATCTGGCCTGTGTTCATTGCCGGGCTGAAGCCCAATACCACCCCGACCCTGGCCAACTGGCCACCCAAGAAGGATTTCGTCTCATAGATCAGATCTCCGAGCTATCCAAGCCTATTCTGATTCTGAGTGGCGGTGATCCGCTCCTGAGACAAGACATTTTTGAGCTTGCCGCCTACGGAACGAAGAAGGGTCTGCGAGTAGTGATGTCTCCCAACGGCACTTTACTTACTCCAGAAGTTGTGGAGAGAATCAAGATGGCCGGGGTATCCCGTATCTCGGTGAGTCTGGACGGTTCTTCTCC
>NZ_BLRZ01000183.1 GCF_013281975.1 Candidatus Hakubella thermalkaliphila
TTTAATTGAACCACAACATATTGTATGTATTCAGGTAAATGACGTTGTAGGGTTATCTCATCTCGGAAGTTTCTTCCTTTTTGACCTATGTCCATATGATAAATATGATAACACATATCGGGGCAAGGTGAATGATTTTTTAAGAATTGGTGTCCTGAGGAGGAAAGAGTTGTCGAGTGTGCTAATATTATCTAAGCTATCCGGGTTCAAAGTTTCAAACTGGCCGGCACCTGGTTAGCCTCATCTCTTAAGCCCCTCATGCCGCCAGGGGCGACGCCACAAAGGATGAAAAAGGGGGTATTTTTCAGGATAGAATATCCGGAAAGGTGGTAAAAGTTGGGCTTACTGGAGAAATATGACAACTTTATCTTCGATATGGATGGGGTCATCTATATCGAAGACAGGCCTATAAAAGGAGCCAAGGAGCTATTCCAGAAGTTGAAGGATTCGGGCAAACGCTACGTATTTATGACCAATAACTCCCAATACAGTGTTCCGGCATATCTGCGAAGGCTGAAATCCATGGGTATTGAGGTGGAGCCAGATCAGATTATCTCTTCGGCCAGAGTAACAGCCCACTACGTTAGGGATACCTTCGGGAAAGGAAAGGTAACCACCTATGTTATAGGAAGCAACGCCTGTAAAGCAGAAATGGAGCAGGCCGGGATCAAGGTTCTCTCCGGAGAAGAGGGTAAAAAGGCAGATCTGGTCATAGTAGGTCTGGATGTAAACTTCAGTTACAAGAAGTTGCGGATAGCCAGCCTGGCCATCCGCAATGGGGCGGCCTTCATTGTGACCAATGCCGATGCCACTTTTCCTGGTACAGAGGGGGTCTATCCGGGGGCCGGGTCCCTCATCGCCGCCCTGGAAGCATCCACTGGCCAGAAGGCCACTTCCATCGGCAAGCCCGCCCGGCCTATGCTGGATGCGGCTCTCAAATACTTCGGAAATAACGGACAAAAAACCCTTATTGTGGGAGATAGACTGGATACAGACATTCTCATGGGCAACCTCTTCGGCATTGATACCGCTATGGTTCTGACTGGTATTCATACCCGAAAGGATGTAGAGAGTTCCTCGGCCAGGCCCACCTACATTCTGGATGGGATATGGTCTCTTCTGGAGGTGGAGGGTCCCGGGCCCATGGCGCGAGGAGTCCCCTACCAGGAAGAAATATTTGTATCAATGCCTGGTGTTGCGCAAAACAATCAGCCTGAGTAGTTGCAGAAGAGCCATGGCCGTAGCCGCCACGTAAGTCAGGGCGGCTGCCGAGAGGACTTTCTTCACGTAGGGAAGTTCGTCCGACCCCACAATATTGTTACTGCGCAAGAGACTCAGAGCCCGGCTACTGGCATTAAATTCTACGGGCAGAGTGATAACCGTGAACATCACCGCCAGAGAAAAGACCAGAATTCCCAGGTTCATCATGGATGGTGATCTAAAAAGAAAGCCCAGGAAGAAGAGAGGGAAGGCCGCCCAGGAACCGAAGCTGGCCAGGGGATAGAAGCTGGTCCTCAGATGGAGAGGGAAATACCCCACCGCGTGCTGAATGGCGTGGCCAGACTCATGAGCAGCAATGCCCAGGGCAGCTACCGAGCGCCCGGAGTAGACATCAGGCGAAAGTCGCAAAACTCTGCTCCTGGGATCGTAGTGGTCGGTAAGCTGGCCCATGGTCCTCTCGATGCGCACGCCAGAAGTCCGGCGCTTTCCAGAGATGGCCTCTGTACCCACATCGTAGATTCCACTATTCCTGAGGATGATGGCCGCCGCCTCAACGCCAGAGATACCTCCTCTGGCCATGATCTGCGATCCTTTAGCATAAGCGCTCCTGACCCTGATCTGGGCGTATATAGCCAGGATCAAGGCGGGTATAAGCAGAAGAAAACTTGCGTCTAGAAACATCTGAAAACACCTCCAATTTAGTACTTTTTAGAATTGCCTTCTATGGGTTAGGGTAAATTTTACCAGATCATGGCCAGAGTTTCAAGAGGGCGATTTGCCTTTGTAGCACCGGCAGCCATCTATGGTGAAGATCACGGCCTGAGTTTGAAGATGAGTCTTTGCCTTTATATTATATCACCGGCAGCCATCTATGGTGAAGATCACGGCCTGAGTTTGAAGATGAGTCCGGAGTGTGTTAAAAGATATATAGGAGGTATGGAAAGAGAGCCCTCAGTTGACACTGCCCCCGAATAAATTCGGTGTAATTCTCAGATGACTGAGGGAACTTGGGCGGGCGGCATAATCGCGACTACAGGGTTTTCTCCGTGACACATTTTGAGTCTGGAGAAAGTGCTACAAGGATGGTCAATGAACGCTTGAAGAAACTGGCCGCCTCTCTGGGCCAATGGAAAAGGAGGTTCTTCTCCCAAATTTACAGACGTCGGGATACCAATCCCAGTCCCGGGTATAGATAAAGTTCT
>NZ_BLRZ01000184.1 GCF_013281975.1 Candidatus Hakubella thermalkaliphila
TTGGCATAAGGGAGAAAGAGTTCGTAAATTCCTCCTGAAAAATCGTAATCTCCACATTCATTATTTACCACCTTATCATCCAGAACTCAACTATCAAGAATCTCTTTGGAGGACCATGAGATACGAAGAGACGACCAATGTCTATTTTGAGACCCTATTCGATTTGGAGGTCTCTGTTTTCAAAAGATCACAACGCTGGAAACCACAAAAGATAATATCACTGTGTAAACTTATTTAAGTCGCTTGCTATAATTATGCCATGAGTGTTACCCATGTATCTCAGCCTCCGCATTTTCAAGACCTGACACCATGCCTTTACCACTAAAATAATTCAATTTTTATGATCTTGTAACTTCCCTCACACTAACCCTCTACTTAAAATCTACTTGCTGAACGTCGCTCACCACGCAAATACCACCAAACCTTTTCAACAAAGGCGTCACTGCAACAATTAAAGCTTCAGCCTGTACCTCGGGACAGACTACCATGATATAGCAGCTTGTCATTGAATCGATATAGCTTTCTTCATGGCTTTTCCCATGCTTCCCTCTCCCTGACACTCCTCTAATCATAGAATAACCCTTGATACCAACTTGCTCCATTTCCTTAATCATAACCCTAACATCCATATAGTTAGCGATAATCTCCACTTTTTTTGCCTTAACCACATAAATCCCTCCTTAACAGTCAAAATATTGCCATTTAGCATTACCTAGCAAGGTATTGGGCAAGCTGTAAATAAACCGGTAAACCTATGGCCATGTTAAAAGGAAAGGTAATGCCGAGCGCAGTGCCTAGATAAAGGGACGGGTTGGCTTCCGGCAAAGAAACCCGCATCGCTGCGGGAACAGTCACGTAAGATGCCCCCGCCGCTAGAGCGGCAAAAACAACGGCTCCCCCCGGACTCAAACCTAGAGAAGTAGCTACATAAACAGCCAACGTCCCGCTGACAAGCGCAAGGAGAATAGCTAGGGGAAGAATAAGCGGGCTGACAAACTTAAGCTCTTTCAAACGCGATGCTGCCAAAATGCCCATTTCTAACAAGAAAATGCATAAAATTCCCCTGAACATCCCGTAAAAAAACTTCATCTCCCTTTCCAATCTTTCCGGACCAACTATTAAACCGATGACTAACGAACCAAGCAAGACATAAACCCCGCTGTTCGTCAGGGACTCCACAATAATCGTGCTTAATTTCTTTCTGCCGCTACCTTCTAAACCTTTCGCCGGAGAACTAGACGAGACTAGTAACGAATTTTGTCGATCAATACCCCACTTACCCAAAGAAATAGCCATAATAATTGCGGGAGAATCCATAAACGGATAAAGCGCAGGAACAAATTTTTCGTAAGTAACCCTCAAGCTGTCAAGTAGAGAAATGGCTACCATCAAGGTTGCCGAACTTACCGCACCAAAACTTGCTGCCAGCGCGCCGGCGTTAGCCGAGTCTATCCGGAGTAGCTTGACAAGCAGAAAATAACTTGTGGCAGTAATCGATATCCCAAAGATTAAAGCAGTCAGCGCAAATGGAAATACTGCCAGAAGCCCGCCCTCCATTTGCGCGATTTCCGCCCCTGCCCTAATGCCAATGGACGCCATTAAAAAAATAACTACCCCACGCCCGACATCACCGGGAACTGATAAATCAGACTTACTGACGACAGCAATCACTCCAAGGAAAAAAAACAACACCGGAGCAGAGAAAAAATTAGTCAACATAACATCCCAAATATTATACACCGTACAATCATCCTCCCATTATAAAGAGATTTTGGTAACTTCTCTGTAGACGAAACCTGTCAGTCTTTAGCTGCTCATACCAACTATTTCCCGTTCGCAACTTGTGTATCTCCAAACGCAGAAATGCCCGCAGCGCATAAAGAAAGTGATTCTTCTGTGCCACCGCCTTCCGTACTTGCGCTCGCTCAATTCCGCAGCACTGCTTGATCCCCCGATGATATACCTCGATCCTCCACCCCTGGCTCTCCAAGTCCTCCCGACTAGCTTCGTCCATCTGAAGATCATCAGTCGCCCAGTATTGCCCGTCCCCGTTTTCAGAGACCGTCCGAAATACCTTGATGAACCCATATCCCTTCAGATGTACCACTCGTCCCTCTGGAGGAATCTTCGCTTGACTGAGGGGAATATTCCCTTCCCCATCAGGATTGACCAAACGGTTACTCTTCAGCCTTGTTAGCCAATGCCAGCCGTAATCTCGGACCCTCTTCAGATTTCCCAAGCTGGCATACCAAGTATCAAACAACACAAAGCTTGGCTCAAAGTCCCGTTCCTTAGCTTCCTTAAGCATCGCCTGGAAATGGTCGTTTTTGCTCTTACCGTCTTAGGTTTTGGCATAGACCCGAAAGTCGCAGGGGATGAGAGCTTTCCCATCGGTCCAA
>NZ_BLRZ01000185.1 GCF_013281975.1 Candidatus Hakubella thermalkaliphila
AGTTGCCTATGATTTTAAGTAATACCATATATGGAGGTACTCGTCAAGAAGAGATTTCCCCCATGAGGAGCCACACACCAGATGATAAAGAAAGGAAGCAGAGCCAGATCAGCAAAAGGGAGCATCCGGCTGACCCCCAAGGCCCCCAGGCCAGAAGCTGAGTGAGGGAAACACCAGAAGCACAAACCGCCCACGCTTTTACATATTTGCTAGAGTCTAGGACTGGAGCTGCATCTGCTTCTGATGCAAGCCAAGAGGGAGATGGTCAAGATCAACAGATAAAAAGCCCTTGCGCCGCTTGTGACATGATCATTTTCCGAAAAAGGGAGAAAATCTTGGTCTCTATCTCCAAGAGGGGCAAGTGACGGGACGTTGAAAATCGAAAAAGGTTTATGATTTTACGCTCTTCAGATCTTCCTTTGGTATCAGATCGATTTCCAAAACAGCGTTCAGGGCCTCAGCTACCTTTTTTAAGGTGCTAATGTTACAGCGTCCCTGATTCTCCAACCTTGAAATCACGGGGGCACTGGTGTGCATCCTGGCAGCCAGTTGGGTCTGGCTAAGTCCCCTCTTCTCTCTCAACTGAGCTATCTTAACAGCAAGCCTCAATTCTTCAAGACCATCACGGAAGGATTCAGCAACTGCTTCATCTTTCAGTTGCTCCTCCAGGAAGACCTGAGCTCTGGTTTTTGTTTTAACCATTTTCTACCCTCCTCTTTTATTTTGAGCATTGAACATCCTTTCTATGGCTATGCGGATCTCCTTCTGAGGAATCTTCTGGGCTCTCTTCTTAAAGGCATGAAGCAAAATAAAGACTCCTTTAGGATCGCAGTAATACAGAATTCGAAAGTGGGTCTTTCCATAATGCGCCCTGAGTTCCCTCATCTTCCCTTCCACCTGACTGGAATATGGAAACGGAAGAGTGGGACCGAATTCTGAAAGGATCTGAATCATCTGTAAGACCTTTCCTCTCTCCTTTTTATTAAGGGAAAGGATAAAATCTTTAACCGGTTCACGTCCTTGATCATCTCTATAAAAATCGTAAGCCCACATTTAGCAAAAATAATATATCAAAAAAGTTATTATGTCAATGGAGCCTTATCAGTGGACACAAGCTGGCCAAAACAAAATGATTGTTTTCCGAAAAAAGGAAAAACCTATAAGATCCTCGGTTTTGTAATCAGCACAAAAGGATTACAGCCTGCTATTAAATACCTAGAGAGAGGATAAGCTACTTTTCTCACCTATCCCCAAAATTCTCTCAAATTCAGTTTTATCAATACCTGACTGTCTTAACATTTCATGAAATAACCAGTTTGGGATATCTTGCCCGTGCTTGTGACTAATCCTTACTCTCAGAATTGTCCCATTGGGAAGGACCGTGCGCCAGGTCTCATGTTTTCTAGGTAGGCCCTTTGACGACCAATCTTTCTTGAGAATAAGGTTAGAAACAGAGGCATTAAATTTGATACTATTGAATGTAAGGGAAGGAAGATATACATTGCTAATTTCTCCTGTTCATTTAAACGAAATCGAAGCAATTTCAGAAACTTATGAGCCCGTAGAGTTGCTATTAATCTTGGATAAGCTGGGAGAACCCATCAAAGTAGATTTAACAAAGACAAGAGAAAGAGCCGAAGAGTTGGTCAAGCTAAACTTTGGTGTGGCTGATGCGGCACATATTGCTTTTGCGGAACAAGCTGGAGCTCAATTTATAACCTGTGACGATATACTTATCAAGAAATGTTTGAAACACCAGATGAAAGTTTGGTGTGGCAGCCCCGTGACTTTTTGTGAGAAGGAGGATTTGAAATGAAGACTGCAAAATATATAGATGAAGAGATTTTAGTCAAAAAGGCAGTAGAAGTGCTTATTAAGGAATTAGGTCCAGTTGAAGCTATCCGTTTTATTAATATCCCGAAGGGAAAAAGAATGGAAAGCGTCAGGCGTCATCGGGAATGGCAGAAACATTTGGATAAAGAAGTTTTTTATACTGAGATATTTAAAGAGACCTAACAAAACCTGGTTCTTTCATCCGATAGCCAGAATTTGATGCCGAATTGAAAAGGTTTCTAGAAAAAAAGAAGTCAGAAGCTATCTTAGATACCCACGGGCAAAGCCCGTGGAACTCTGCCCTTCGGGTTATTAGATAGCTTCCTCTTATTTAACTTTCCTTGATTTTTTCAAATGTCTCTTTCAACATAGTAATTACTATCTTCGCTGTCTCTACGGCCCCTTTAGCTTCCTCTTCGGTTATTTTGGCAAAGTCCTGATAATCTCCCTCATGCCTCAAGTCCATAAGGGCCTGAACAGACTTAAAACTAATCTCAGAAACAATACCAGTTTTTATGAAATGTTGATTAAAAAGAGACATAACCCCGGAGTGTTTTGAAGAAT
>NZ_BLRZ01000186.1 GCF_013281975.1 Candidatus Hakubella thermalkaliphila
AACCCGAATCTTCTGTCGATCTTTCTTATCACTTGCATCTAACAGCTTTGGATAAGCTGCGGGGGGACGAGGTGGTCTTCTACAAAGGTACAAGTGCGGCTGTTAGAGATCAGGCGTGGGACATAATCTATATCACCACTCTATTTACCTTCCAATGGAAGATGACCATAGAGACTATCAAATTCTATCAGCGGAACAAGTTGAAAAACAACAATATCAAGGTTGGGGGGATTCTTGCGTCTCTTTTGCAGAAGGATGTAGAGAATGAGACGGGCATAACACCTCACTTCGGCCTCTGGGAAGAAGTAGACAGAATGCCCCCTGATTACACGCTGACTAGCGGCGTCTACAACTACTACACGAACAATGCCAGCATCGGATACATGACGAAAGGGTGCAAGAATCGGTGCTCATACTGCGCTGTACCCAGGTTGGAGCGAGAATTCGTCCCATTCATCCCTCTAGAGAAGCAGATAGACCCTAACAAGAAGGATCTGATATTGCTCGACAACAATGTCTTAGCTTCGCCTGAATTCCCCCGAATAGTAGAAGAGATACAGAAGCACGGGTTCCAGAAGGGGGCTATGTTCGGAAAGGCACATCGCTATGTGGATTTCAATCAGGGAGTCGAGGCAAAGCGCCTTACAGAGGAGAACATGGAACTCCTGAGTAAGTTGGCCCTTAAGCCTTTGCGAATAGCTTTCGACGACATCAAGCTCCAAAAGCTGTATATAGAGAAAGTGTACCTCGCTCACAAGTACGGAATCAGACGCTTATCCAACTACATACTGTTCAACCATAACGACACCCCAGAAGACTTCTACAGGAGGCTGCAGGTCAATATCGAACTTAACGAGGAACTGGGATTGAGTATCTTCTCCTTCCCAATGAACTATGTCCCTCTTGATGCTAAAGACAGGAAATATGCGGGTCCAAACTGGACCAAGACACAACTAAGAGGTATACAATGTATCCTACACGCGACTCATGGGGTCGTAGGTCCTAGGAGGCCATTCTTTGAAAAGGCTTTTGGGAAGGACGCGGACGAATTCAAGTACATAATTGAGCAGCCTGAGGAAATCATCTTCCATCGTGAAGACATGAAGGCGTATAGAGACGACCTTGTTACCGCCTTGAGTAGGGAGGGGGATATAAATGAGCGGCCCTGAGAAGTACCATCTGAATGTGCAGGCATTAGCTGTTCAGCAAAGGCCACCTGAATACGCTGATTCAGAAGAATTCTTAAACGAGTATGATTTTTTCGTCTTTGAGCTATCTTCAAAGGACGTCCTGAAGATTGCCAAGTTCTCCCCACGTAGCGAGTCACCAGGGTATATATACTGACACCCTTAGGAAGTAGACACGGTATCATTCAACTTCACCTACTACCTCAGGCCGGCAATATCCAGAAAAGCCCTTGCCTTCTTTCCCAGCGGATCAACTAAACTTTTTAGTGCCGCATATTGCTCTGAAAGGGTAAAACCCACCATCTGTTCGAAAACATCCTCTTTGGTGCCCCCAGTAGGATGATCTTTGAACAATTTCTCTATATCATCCTTCATCAGAAATGAAAAGGGCGGGTTTAGCTTTACATCGACAATAGCCTTGTTCTGCACATAGATTTTCTCAAAAATCGCCCTTAGGAGGTTTTTCCTTTGCTCGTAGTTAAACCTCTGATGGAGATATGAAAGCGTGCTGGCTACCACAATGCATTTATCCAGGAAGTCCAGGGGGTCCTCGTAGTCTACCTCAAGCTAGCTGAGTCTGGCTTCTGCCTCTCTCCTCTTCTCGGCGTATTTTTTCTCCATCTTTTCGTAAATCTCTCTGGCTACCTTCCCGCCTAGCATCTCATCCAAAAGCTTCATTTCTTTACTCTCAAAGTCTTCAATGGTTCTTTTGAGCGTCTTAACCTCTTTTTCGGCAATCCGCTTTCTCCTCCGGGCAATCTCTTGCATCTCTACCTTTAGAAGCTCTAACAGCTTCTTTGGTGGCTGGAGTCTCTCATAAAGGGCTTCCAGTTGATCGTCAAGGAGCTTTACCGGAATATAAGGCTGATTACATTTTCCCTTGTGGAGATTGGGAAGGCAGCGGTAATAGCTTCCCCTGGGATGGATTTCTCCAGTTAGTTTTTGACCACAAGCCCGGCAATAAATAATGCCTCTCAAAAGGAATTCTAACTTTCCCTTCTCGCCGGTATCAACACTTCTCCTCTTCAGCACCTCTTGAAGCCGATAAAAAAGTTCGGGCGGGATGATAGGTTTGTGTCTACCTTTGTATTCTTTCCCCTGCCACTCCAGCCTGCCAATGTGGCTCTTCTCCTTTAAGTGTGGGTAACCAGCCTAAAAGCACCCCGTATCTTCAGGAAGAAATACTGCATATCTCTATACCCATA
>NZ_BLRZ01000187.1 GCF_013281975.1 Candidatus Hakubella thermalkaliphila
GATCTGGTTATGATGCCCAACTCTTGATTCAACCTGCCTCAGCTCTTCTGGGCCTAAGGCTTCTTATGAGCGCTATTCCTATAGCTGCTTTAGCCCTCGCCTTCGTTTTTATCTTTTATTACCCTCTCTCTGGAGAGAGGTTAAAGGCAGTGGAGGCGGAGATGAGTGTTCCCATAAAGGGTATGCCGTAGGTGGCGCCAAAGGTGGATGCTATGAGAGCCAGGAATATCATTGTCATACCGAAGATGGAGGACGGGGATAAATTTCTGATCATTCAACCCCATCCAGACGACGCTGAACTCTTTGCTGGAGGTTTTGTGGCCTTGATGAGGGAGAGGAAAAAGGAAGTGGTCTATGTTACCGTTACCGATGGGGCTATGGGGACCTGGGACCCAGAGCTAAAACCAGAGGATTTAATCAGGATAAGGAGAAGGGAAGCAGAGGAAGCCGCTTCGGTATTGGGGGTTTCCAGGCTTATCTTTCTCGGCTATCCTGATGCTGACTCTTTATCCCACAAGGAGTTAAGGAAAGTCTTTATAAGGTTAATTCGGGAGGAAAGGCCAGATGGGCTTCTTCTTCCTGATCCCTGGCTGCCCTATGAGGCTCATTCGGGACATGTGGTGGTAGGCTTAGCCGGGGCAGAAGCGGTTCTCTTCTCTCCCCTCCCCCACTTTGAGCCGAAGGGAGTCACTCATCAACTAAGTTTTGTTGCCTTCTATGCCACCCATAGACCTAACACTTTTGTAGATGTAACTTCTCTTTGGGAGAAGAAGCTGGAAGCCATCAAGAAGCACGAAAGCCAGTTCTCCCCGCAGTTGTTTCAAAAGCTATCCCTTTATCTGGGTCTGAGGTCTAAGGAATGGGGCGAGGGGAAGGGTATGGAGAAGGCCGAAGCCTTTAAGGTTCTCACCCCCTCCCATCTTCACGCCAATGTGGATACCTTAGAATGTTAAACCTTCTTTACCAAAGGGGACGGGATATTGCTTTGAGCCTTGCTCGGGATGACAAAAACAGTAAAGGTATATGCGGGACAGCACACTAACAAAACTTAGGGAGGGACCAGATGGGTTACTTTTTAGGAGTGGACGGTGGTGCAACTAAGACCAAAACTGTACTCGGTAATGAGAAAGGAGAAATCCTGGGAATAGGAGAAGGGCCGCCTTCTAATTTTCAACTTATAGGTTTAGAAGGGGCGCTGGAGGCTATCAAGATGGCTGTTGGGGGTGTCTTAGCGGAGTCCTCCCTCTCCCTGGGGCAGGTTGAGAGGACAGTCTTTGGTCTGGCCGGGGCAGACCTTCCAGCCCATTTTAGGGAACTGGAGAAGGCTTTAAGTTCCAGCTTTCCGTCGCTTTCCTTCCGGGTGGTCAACGACACCTGGATAGCCCTTAAAGGAGGAGCCAGGAAGGGATGGGGGGTAGCCCTGGTTTGTGGAACTGGTGGCAACGCCTGTATATGTACTCCCCAGGGGGAATGGTTTACCGTGAGGGGTATGGGCTACGAATATGGTCTGGGAGCGGGAGCCCTGTACATGATAAGGGATATTCTCCACTATGCCTTTCGTTCCTATGATGGGATAGGACCCAAGACTAAGCTGGAGCAGGAGGTTTTGAAGAGCCTATCCCTTCCCGGTTATGATGTGTTGGCAGATATGCTCTTTAGCTTTTTCGTCTCTCCTTCCTTTACCAGTTCTGAGCTGAGGAATCTTCTAAATCTAGTGCCCGTCTTATTTGAACTGGCCTCTGAGGGTGATGAGGTATGCCAAAGTATCCTGCTTCAGCAGGGAAGGGTACTGGGGGAGATAGGGGGATGGCTGATAAAGCGGATGAGGCTAGAAGATGAGGATGTGGAGGTAGTTCTGGTAGGAGGGGTATATGGGGGAGAGAACCCCCTGCTTATGGACCAGCTTACCCTTTCCCTTCACCAACTCGCCCCCAGCGCCAAAGTAGTTTTCCCCCTCTTTGAGCCTGCAATAGGAGGCTATCTCCTGGCCTTAGAAGATAAGGGGGTGTACATTCCGGCTTCAGGAATAAGCTGGAATTTGCCTGGTGAGACAGGGAATAGCCAGCGCTGGTCGGGGGGCGGAGATGCCAATTTGTAAGACTAGAGCCGGGGTCAAAATCCCAGCTCCTCCTCTACCAATATGACCTCCACATCGGTCAAGGTTGAGGGCTGAGAGGCTACAGTGATAAGGCAGGCCGATGAAAGCTGTCTTAGAAAAATATGGGATTCTCTAGAGGAGCACCGGGCGGTCTTCAAAAGTTATGATGCTTATCTGGCCTTTGGCCGCAAGAGTCCGGATAAGATATTTTGGCGGCGCTGCCTGGGACAACTGGAGATTGCTGTAATGGATGAGTGGCGAGGCCAAAAGGAGATCGGAGTCATCTGGCT
>NZ_BLRZ01000188.1 GCF_013281975.1 Candidatus Hakubella thermalkaliphila
TCATAAGCGCCTCCTTGAGGAACAAAAAACTGCTCCTCTACCCTTTTCAGCGCATCGACAACAGCAAGTTTGTGTTTGGTCACAAATATATGGTCAGCTTTACCCAGGATGAAATCCGGCGAAGTTTGCTCTGGGCTCTGGAAGAAAATGGCGCTCTTGATCTTATAATCCTTAAAGGACAGAATCGGTGCGATGCTCTCTGTGTCACCCTGAGCATAGATAATATCCTCCGGCACATAGAAGCGAGGGAGCAAGTATCTTTCGTCTATTCTGTAGAAGTCTAACTTCCCAAAGCTCCTCTCCCAGGAAACACCCTCCTTGCGATCTAAAGCTCTCTTCATTGCCTGCAACCCGATCTGGGGAGACTTCGTTTCCCACTCCAGATAGCTAAGATCCACATCATTGCTCAGGACTACATACCTGGCGTTAAGCAGAGAGGAGACTTTTAAAAGGGCGTCACTCTGGCTGAGCAAGAGAGAGGGTAGCATAAAATTTATCTCGTTAAAGGGAATTCCTAACAGTTGATTTACGACAGGCTTACCAAGCAATAGAGAAACCGGGTTGGTTCCCCAAAAACCCTTCTCCCATCTGTAGGCAACCCAGTACACGCGAATGAAGGGGAAGGAGATCAACCGAAAATCATCTCTCTTTTGGGCAAGCCATCTGTCAGCTTCACCATATTCTGAGGGAACTCTTACATATGGAGATACAACAGATCTAACTTTTCCATGAGGTAGCAAGAAAACATCGCCTGTCCACATAGGAAATACGTACGCACCTAAAATGGAAACGGATAGCAAGGACAGAAAGATACCTCTGACAACACTTGGACACGATTTTCTCAGGATGCCATTTATATTTCCCATGCCTACTCCAAAAAGGACCGCATAGCTAAACATCAAGACCGTTCCAAACTTTTCGAAGAAATAGCGAAACATGGGAAAACCGGGTACGTTCTCGAAAATCCAACCAAAAATTCCCCCCAGAGGAGGTTGCAGCCCTTTTGAAAAGAATAGAGCCACTATTGAAGTGGCCAGGAAAAAAAGAACCAGTTTTTCCTTCTTGCCTGTTAAGGCAGGAGAAATAAGAACGAGAACAGGGATTAAGAAGCTGATGAATATAAAAATATTGAGAAAATAAATACTTTTGAAAATATCAAAGAAAATATTACCGCTTAATGTTAACCTGAACACGTATAGAAGACTCGCGAGGTCACTAACGGAGATCATAAATTTGTAACTATCTATGATATCTACCGCTGCCAGATCCACCCACTTCATTGCAAAAGGTACCTGCTGTACAAGGGGAAAGATCCACCACAAATTTAAAAATAGTCCCAGAAAACCGGTGATAGCGAAAAATTTCAAGGAGTCCCAGATCTCTTTCTTATCTTTTCTATTAACAACGATATGGAAGAGGAAGAATAAAAACAGAAAGAGAATAAAGGGGATTATGAAGGCAGGATTGTTGAATACGCTGACAAAGATTAAAAACAGCAGATTGATTAAAAGGGCAAAGGAAAATCTCTTGGACGCCAATCCTCTAGCCCATAAAGCCAGAGCCCACGGCATCAAGGGCAAAAGGAAGAGAGAGGAATATAATGAGGTCCATATGTAAGCCATGGAAAAGAAATTGAACATATAAAAGAGAGATGATAGGAGAGCGACCAACCTGTCTTTTTTCTGGCCCTGCAAGATGAGCATTAAAAAATACATCCCCAAACCAGACAGGATCAATAAAGAGCAAAATAAGAATTTTTGTTTTAATGCCGGAGAAAAGCCTATCTCCTCTAAAACAGCCATCAAAAAGTAGAAGAGGGTCAAAGTAATTCCCCATCCACCTGGTACTCCGGTAGAACCAGTATTTGACCAGGTAAAGCCAATGGAATCAAAGACTCGCTTCGAATTGTAAAAAAAGGAAAGACCACTATCCCCGTAGGCCACTAACATCCCGTGGCGAAGCCAAATCAGAGGCACAAGCCCAGCCAGAAAGATCAGGCCCAGAGAAATAAAATCGTATTTATACGTCCTCAGGTAAGCAGTTGCCTTACTTCTCATGGGTTTATCAAGCCTCCTGGGTTATCCAGGAACCTGCGCATCCATAGCTCTAGAACAACAAAAACCCATACTTTTAGATAACCTGCTCTCCCCTTCTTGAAGTCCGAATAAACTCTCTCTAACTGGTCGGGGTCGAAAATCCCTCTCTTCTTTACGGACCTCGGGGAGAACACATCCTCTACAATAGGTTTAAGCTCTTTCTCCAACCAACTCGCCATGGGCAGCTCAAAACCCATCTTCTTCCTGTTAACGATCTCTTCGGGCAAAAGATCTCTCAGGGATTCCAGGAAAATGTACTTCGCGGTACTGCCTTG
>NZ_BLRZ01000189.1 GCF_013281975.1 Candidatus Hakubella thermalkaliphila
GAGGCTGTCTAAAAACTCCAATTTCAAAAACTCATCTCCCACTTCGCCCCTAAAAAGGAGCTAATTTCGCATAAAACTTCCCACATTGACCTCAAAATCAGACCTCATGTAGGAGTAATTCCCCACCTTGGGCAAAATGCCCTTAGTTTTTGGACACCCTCTAAGAATAAGAACGGCCAGTGAAGCAAGAGGCAAAGAAGCCCTAAAGGTCTTGACTGAAGTTCGCTCTGTCCTGCCCCCAAAGAGATTCCCTATACCTCTCAAGATTACCAGCAACACAATAGCTATTGCTGCCCAGGAAAGGGGGATATACCTTCCCAAAGCCAGGTCTAAAATAAAAACCATGACGCTGAGCAGTGCAGGAAAGTTCCAAAGGATGCCATGAGGAGAAGAAAATCCGCCCCAGATCATAACGTAAACTCCTAAAATGCTCAAAAATAAGGCGGTTAACAAACCAAGTACCAGCCATGTTTGTCTTAAGTCACCCTGGCCGTATCTGATTGCCAAGATAGCCAGGGAAAGAAGAGGTAAGCCGATGGTAAAAGAGACGCGGATAAGGTGACCCAAGCCTCCGCCCAGTAACCTTGCTGTTACTCTGAAAGAGATAAGTAAAAGTAAAGCAAGAACAGCGAAATAAGGATAAATATATCCCCTCATTACTAGATTCAGCAAAAGACCAAGGAAGAAGATAATCACTATAAAATCATTAATCATTCCAACCGTCCTTTAGAAGATCTCAATCTCTGTTAGGCACCTGTAGCCTTTCTCACGGTTCGGTTTGCGACCTCTATCACCCGCTCTGGAATCCAGAGTTTCAATCCCTCTTAGGTATCAGTCTCCTTTCTCACTCAGTGCCCACTCTCTATAACGTCTCTCGAATAACGTTTCAATCCCTCTTAGGTATCGGTCTCCTTTCTCATGTCTTCTAGGTCTTGCTCATGACGATCATCCTCAATATGCTGTTTCAATCCCTCTTAGGTATCGGTCTCCTTTCTCATAGGAAAAGATAATGCCTTGGCACCAGATACTGTACCTGTTTCAATCCCTCTTAGGTATCGGTCTCCTTTCTCATGTGACAAAATGAATACCAAAGAGCTTATTCAAAAACTGTTTCAATCCCTCTTAGGTATCGGTCTCCTTTCTCACGTGAAAAGATCGGGGTGGAAAAGGTACGATTATTTGGTTTCAATCCCTCTTAGGTATCAGTCTCCTTTCTCACTGCCCGAGATGCTTTGAGCTTTATAGACAGCAAACTAAAGTTTCAATCCCTCTTAGGTATCAGTCTCCTTTCTCACAAAAACTTGAGAGGATCACTGGCTTCGCCCACTTGGGCGTTTCAATCCCTCTTAGGTATCAGTCTCCTTTCTCACGATAATTACCACCGCCGGAAAAAGGTGTTTTGTCCCTTTTTGTTTCAATCCCTCTTAGGTATCAGTCTCCTTTCTCACGCTCTACATGACGGCGGACGGAAATCTCTATCTCTGTAGTGGTTTCAATCCCTCTTAGGTATCAGTCTCCTTTCTCACGGCTGCTTCCAGGGCCACCTGGTCCCGGTCTATCCCCGTTTCAATCCCTCTTAGGTATCAGTCCCCTTTCTCACGGGTGAGCAAGGGGAAAGCAATTGAGTTGGCAGAAAGGTTTCAATCCCTCTTAGGTATCAGTCTCCTTTCTCACTCTTCCTAGGAGTACCTCGTTAAAAAACCGGCGGCTGACCGTTTCAATCCCTCTTAGGTATCAGTCTCCTTTCTCACGTACATATCTATACTCACATGGCTCTGTGGGACTTGACTGTTTCAATCCCTCTTAGGTATCGGTCTCCTTTCTCATTGGTGAAAGTCGTCTGCCGCAAGTGCGGTAGACAGGTGGCATGTTTCAATCCCTCTTAGGTATCGGTCTCCTTTCTCATGTCAAGAGAAAAAGACTGGCCAGACGGCTATATCATCGGGTTTCAATCCCTCTTAGGTATCGGTCTCCTTTCTCATGAGTGCAGGCCGACCTGATAACTCCTGCTTTGGTCAGGTTTCAATCCCTCTTAGGTATCGGTCTCCTTTCTCATCATCCGAGGCGGAAGCCTCTCCGAATTCAATGTAAGGTTTCAATCCCTCTTAGGTATCGGTCTCCTTTCTCATGACCACTTTTGAAACAGCCAAGAGACAATTTTTATTCAAGGTTTCAATCCCTCTTAGGTATCGGTCTCCTTTCTCATGTGAAGAGTGTCGCAGAGCTAGGTGGAGCGTACTGTTTGGTTTCAATCCCTCTTAGGTATCGGTCTCCTTTCTCATTCGGCGAGGTCTTCTCCCTCCGCTGTGGGCATCAAGTAATGTTTCAATCCCTCTTAGGTATCGGTCTCCTTTCTCATTCG
>NZ_BLRZ01000190.1 GCF_013281975.1 Candidatus Hakubella thermalkaliphila
TTCACGGCTCTTGATAGCGAGGACTTTTATGCGGCGGGGTGAAGTCTGGCTCATCAATTTGGCCCCAACAATTGGCGCTGAGATCAAGAAAACCCGTCCGCGGTCATTGTCAACGATGATGCCATTGGGATTTTGCCACTGAAGGTGATCGTTCCTATTACCGAATGGAAAGATCGCTATGCCGTAGCGCCGTGGATGGTTCGGCTGGAGCCTGATGCAGAGAATGGTTTGGATAAACCTTCGGCGGCAGATGCTTTTCAGGTGCGCTCGGTGGCACAAGAAAGGTTTGCCCAACGATTAGGGAAACTTGCTGACACAGCGATGCAAGAAATCACCAGAGCATTGGCAGTTGTGCTGAGCATCGAGCTATAACTCAAGTCTCTGGCTCACAATCCACACGGCGTCAAACGCGGGCTTTAGGAGCTCTAAAAGTGATCTCATATTTAGTTTTCATTCTTCTCCCCTCCCAGCTTTTCCCGAATGAGACTAGATTGTTCGACGACCATAATTCCCTTTGTGCTTGCTTTGGAAGGGTCTCAAAAACAGCCCAGCTCGCAGGCGGATATTTTTACTCCTAGTCCATCAGCAATTTGGCCCACAACGATAGGTCTAACTTTGAATTCTTCGGCAATCTGGCAAGCTAGAGGGCAAGGTAGTCTCTTTTTTTCGCCGCAACAGTCCAGAATTTTCCTTTCTATCTCTTTCTCAACCCGCTCGTCTACTTGCTGACCTATCTCCATGCATGTTTCCGTCACTGTATAGTAGGGTTACCGTGGGACAATGGAGGACGAAGATCTGCAAAATCCTTCCTGGAATTGCCTGACATAAAGGAGAGGAGTTTTCTGGTGATCTTCTACCTAAGTCCCCACAGTCCAGGAGGAGAGATACTCCTTCTGCTCTTCAGTCAGCTCGTCCATCTCTATACCCATGGACTTGAGCTTTAATCTGGCAATAGAATGATCGACTTCCTGAGGAATCAGGTAGACCTTGTTCTCTAGAGAGCCATGCTCCTTTAAAAGATACTCTGCGGCCAGAGCTTGAATGGCAAAGCTCATGTCCATGATCTCAGCGGGATGGGCCTCTGCCGCCGTCTGTCCCACCAGCCGACCTTCGGCTAAAAGATAAATCCTATTCCCACTGGGAAGAGTATACTCCACCACATGCTGCCGGATTCTACGTTGGGAGAGAGCCATCTCTTTCAGCCTTACCACATCTATCTCCACATCGAAGTGCCCGTTGTTAGCCAGAATGGCTCCATCTTTCATGGTGGCAATGTGCTCTCTGTTGATGGCCCATTTATTGCCAGTTACGGTGACAAAGATATCTCCCAGGCGGGCTGCCTCAGCTATGGGCATGACCCGGAATCCATCCATAACCGCCTCCAGAGCCTTAATAGGATCAACCTCGATCACCACTACATTAGCTCCCATACCATGAGCCCTCATAGCCACTCCTCGGCCGCACCAACCATAGCCGCAAACCACAAAGATCTTCCCAGCGATGAGGATATTGGTAGCCCTCATGATTCCATCCAGGGTTTTTTGGCCAGTGCCATGGCGGTTGTCGAAGTGGTGCTTGGTGGCAGCGTCATTGGCGGCTATGATGGGATACTTGAGGACTCCTTTCTCGGCCATGTTTCTCAGTCGGATAACTCCTGTGGTGGTTTCTTCCACACCGCCGTAGATGTTAGCAATTAAGTCCTGCCTCTTGGCGTGGATTGTGGAAATAAGATCAGCTCCGTCATCCAGAGTGATATTGGGGCCGATGTCTAACACTTTATCGATATGCTCGTAGTACTCCTCCCGGCTCTCGCCATAGCGGGCATACACCTTCATTTTCTCATGTTCGACCAAATGGGCTACCACATCATCCTTGGTGCTCAGAGGATTGGAAGCGCACAAGGCTACTTCTGCCCCGCCAGCTACCAGGGTCTTCATAAGATTAGCTGTCTCTGTGGTAACATGGAGACAGGCTCCAATTTTGACTCCTTTAAGAGGCTTTTCTTTTTCAAACCTCTCTCTGATTAACCTTAGGACGGGCATGTGCATCTCAGCCCACTCGGTGCGCAGCCGGCCCTCCTCGGCCAGAGAGGAAAATTTTTGGCTCATGATCAACTCCTTTTGTCGCTGGTTAGTGTCGGCCGCCGGCCATTCGGGCTACTTTTATTAGAAGATCAGCCGGTCAGTTTCTTTAGACGTGTGGTGGGTTGGTGTTGCGGAAATTGTAACCTATAGTGGATGCTTTTTCAATTGATCAGCCTGGCTTCGGTTGCCAGGTGCGCTCCTTGTCGATGGTTTGGACTTCAATTTGGGCACAAACTTGCTT
>NZ_BLRZ01000191.1 GCF_013281975.1 Candidatus Hakubella thermalkaliphila
ACGGTCAGAAAAGAAACCCTAGCTCGTTAAAAAGGTCGAGTTTTTAGACAACTTCATAAGTAAGCGTTCATCAGTCAGCAATCAGCCCTAAGTTGTTGCCGGGAAGTTGAGCGCTGAAGGACGAACGCTTACACGAATGCTTTGTCTCATTCATCAAAAAGCTGAACGCTGACAGTTGATAACTGAACAGGGAAGGATTATGGAAGGCCGTCTAAGGGAGGTTTAACGTGAAAGGAAAAAGAGGCCAACTGATACCGATTCTGCAGCAGACTCAGGGGAGATTTGGCTATCTTCCCAAAGAGGAGATGGTCAAGGTCGCTGAGCTGTGTGGCGTGACTGAAAGCACTGTCTTCGGTGTGGCATCCTTCTATGCTCTGTTTCGTTTCACCCCGATAGGCAAGACCCGGGTCATGGTGTGCCGGGGAACAGCTTGCCATGTACGGGGTGCCCGGCAGATTATGGAAACAACAGAAAAAGTACTGGGCATTAAGGAAGGACAGACTACCCCTGATTTGGAATACACTCTCGAATCTGTTGCCTGTATTGGTTGCTGTGCGCTAGGGCCCTGTATAATGACGATCGAGATAACTGAAGGCCAGGTAACCTCCACAGTCCATGGCCGCCTGAATAGTGGGAAAGTAAGAGAGATCTTTGCCGGAGGGAGAGAGTAAGATGTTAGCTAAGGGGTTGCCTAAAAATAAAGTTGACTTATTTTGATAGTCATGCTGTAATAAAAGCATGGCAGAAAGGACACAAAAAGATACAATGCTGAAGGTGTTCGGCACGCTAAATGAAGCGCAGGCTCGCTGGTTTGTTGCGAGAGAGGCTATGATAATTGGGCATGGTGGGATTAAAAAGATGTGTGAATTAACTGGTTTATCTAAACCTACCATAATAAAGGGGATAAAGGAGTTAAAAGCAAAAGAGAAATTTGATGCTGGAGAAAGAATCCGTCGGCCTGGAGCGGGGCGAAAAAGAATAGAGGAAAGGAATCCCGAAATTCTAAAGGTTCTAAAAGAGATCATGGATGAAACGACTGCAGGTGATCCAATGAGTTTGCTGAAGTGGACAAGTAAATCCACTTATCAGATTAAGGATCAGCTACAGAGACTAGGCTACTCTATTACTGAGGATACAGTAGGACGAATACTCAAGGAGATGGACTACTCGCTGCAAGCTAATGTGAAGGTAAAGGAAGGTGGAACTCATAAAGATCGTGATAGTCAGTTTCGGTATATTAACGATCTAGCAAAGGAATTCATGGGGTGGGGGGACCCTGTTATATCAATTGATGCGAAGAAGAAAGAACGAGTAGGAGATTTCAAGAATCCAGGGAGAAGGTGGCGCCCCAAAGGCTCTCCAGAAGAGGTAAATGTTTATGATTACCCCAGTTTATCGAAAGGCACAGCGATTCCTTATGGGGCCTATGATATCCAGAAAAATAATGACGTGGTAAATGTAGGGATATCACATGAGACAGCGGAGTTTGCAGTAGAGAGCATAAGAAGGTGGTGGAAGCAGTTTGGTTCTCATCAATACCCCAATACCAAGAGAATGTTAATTTGTGCTGATGGAGGAGGAAGTAACGGTAGTCGTAATCGGGCATGGAAATTTTACTTGCAACTTTTATCTGATGAGATTTCCCTTTCGATCGCAGTTTGCCATTATCCACCGGGTACCAGTAAATGGAATAAGATAGAGCACAGAATGTTTTCTTTTATCAGCATGAACTGGAGAGGACAACCGCTTGTTAACCTTGAGACAGTGGTTAATATGATAAGCGCTACAACAACAAAATCTGGGTTAAGGATAAAGGCATTTTTAGATACAAAGTACTACAAGACCGGAATTAAAATTTCTGATGAGCAAATGCAGGCGTTAAATCTTGATCCTCATAATCTATATCCACAATGGAATTACACAATTGTCCCAAGAGAAAAATGAAAAATGGTAAATTGTTATTGAAAAGATTGTTTGCTGTTAGTATAGTTATGTTAGAAAGGGTGGATTGATGGGTTCTGCGAGAAGCAGAAAGAAACATAAGGGAAAGGTAGAAAGTAGACCTCTCAGGCAGCAGGAAAAAGAGTTGAACATACGATATCACGATGTGAATCCAGAATGGAACTATACCATTTTTCCAAGGTCAACTCCAAAGCAAGCAATAAAGGGTGAAAAGTAAACTTTATTTTTCGGCAACCCCTAAGACTCTCCTAATTGGTCGGGGAACATGCTGTGTTTCAGCGGGGGCAGAACAAATTCACCATGCGCTGGTGAAAGAGCTGACCCAATTAGGTCTGGCAGATAAGGTTCAGGTCAAGG
>NZ_BLRZ01000192.1 GCF_013281975.1 Candidatus Hakubella thermalkaliphila
GCTTTAGTAGACCCACCTCCTGCAGGTCGTCTTTATCCATCTGGCAGACCACCAGGCCCTGGGCGTTGCGCTCCAGAGGCACAATGTCGGTGAGGGGCTCTGGAGAGATGACTACTCCTCCCAGATGGGTGCCCAGGTGGCGAGGAAAGCCGGAGAGGCGACCAGCCAGGGCCACGGCCTGGCGCACCTTTGGTGAGGAAAACTCTTTTGGATCCAGCTCGGGAAGGCTTTCTACGGCCTGGGGGATGCGCTCGGCTGAGATGTAAGGCAGGGCCTTGGCCAGATGATCCAGGCTCTCTTTATCCAGGCCCAGGGTTTTTCCCACATCCCGCAGGGCGTTTTTGGCCCGGTAGGTAATGAGAGTAGCCACCATGGCCACTTGTTCTTTTCCGTATTTCTGGTACAGGTAGGTGAGCACCACCTCCCTGCGGGCCGAGGAAAAGTCCACATCGATATCGGGCAGCTCCTTTCTATTTTCGTTTAAGAAGCGCTCAAAAAGAAGGCCCTGGGCCAGAGGATCTACCTTGGTGATGCCCAGGAGATAGCAGATCAGGCTTCCGGCAGCCGAGCCCCGGCCCGAGTAGCTAATGCCTCTTTTTTGAGCAAAGCTCACCAGGTCCCAGACGATGAGAAAGTAGGAGGCCAGACCCAGCTCCTTGACCGCCTTAAGCTCCTTTTCCAGGCGGCCTTTTAGCTCCGAGCTAATAGAACCATAGATCTCCTGGGCCTGCTGCCAGCACAGACGGCAAAGGTAGCCAAAGGGCTCCTCCCCTCTGGCCAGCTCAAAGTGAGGCAGGCGGGGTTTCTTGAGCTCCAGCTCCAGGCTACACTCCTGGGGCAGGAGCAGGCTGTTAGCAAGAGCCTGGGGGTAGCTGCGGAAGAGTCTTTGCATCTGGGCCGGGCTTTTGAGGTAGTACTCGGCATTTAAGCGGGGAGGTTTGCTCTGGCCCACCCTTTCTATCTTGCGGATGGAGATGAGTAGTTCATGGAGAGGGTAATCCTCAGCTTTAAGGTAGTGCACGTTATTGGTGGCCACCAGGGGCAAGCCCAGGTGATGGGCTAGCTGGCTCAGGTGATAGTTTAAGGAACTGCTATAGGGAAGAAGATGGTTTTGCAGCTCTATAAAGAAGTGATCCCCGAAGATGTCCTTGAGGCGGCTGGCAGCCTCCAGGGCGGCCTTGACCTTTCCGGTCCGCAGCAGGGAAGCCACCTCCCCCTTCTCACAGCCTGAAAGACAGAGGAGCCCTGAGCTATGAGCAGAAAGGCTATCTAAGTCTAGAGCCGGAGGGCCTCCATTTCGGCTGAGGTGGAGGATGGTGAGCAGGCGGCAGAGATTGGAATATCCTTCTTTATCTTTAGCCAGAAGAAGGAGATGACCTCCTTGGACATCGATCTCGGAGCCTAAAAGGGGCTTTATGCTGGCTGAGCAGGCCGCCTTGTAGAAGCGCACTGCCCCGTAGAGCCCGTTATGATCAGTGAGGGCCAGAGCGGGCAGGCCCAGCTCTACTGCCCGGGCCACCAGATCCTCCACTCTGGCTGCCCCATCCAGAAAGGAAAAACAGGAATGGACGTGTAGATGTACAAAGGACATGGCCCCCCTCTTAGTCCCAGATGCGCTCCAGGTACCAGCGCCCCTTAGTCCGGTCCCGATAGAGATCGTAGATGCCCTGGTTGTGGGCCTCCACCCTCAGGTGCAGGCGCTCCACTTCCCCTTCTTGAGACCACCACCCATGCCGTTCCCGCCACAGGCCGCAGACCCTCTGGATGCGGTAGTAGTTTCCCCGCCAGCGGAAGGAACGAAAGCCATCCTTGGTGAACTCGACTTCGATAGGCTCGTGATAAAGTTTACTCATAAGAGGCGCCCACAGGCGAACATATGTTTGAGAGAGAATTATAATATAGCTAAAGGAGTGGAGTCATGTCAAGTGGATGGGAGTTGGAGCTGTGATTCAGACAGTGAAGAACGCTACGGCCATGAGGGGATGTCTGAACCCATAATTGGATTGCGTAAGGCTGCTCTCTAATTAGCCCTTAGGGCTAAGGCCCGGTTATCCCAGGCCCTGGGGAAGGGGGAGATACCTACCCCCTTCCCCTTTGGAAAGAGCAAAACTCAAATGTCTTTTGCTTCAACACCCCAAGTTCCCTATTTCTGGCCTCTTACGGTGAAACTTCAGAGGGCGCAGGCAATTCGTTCGTTGACAGAGAATATATATTAATTATAATTATAACCCTACAGCGATACTTAAGAATCTTGGTTCAATATGTAGGGCAATTTCTT
>NZ_BLRZ01000193.1 GCF_013281975.1 Candidatus Hakubella thermalkaliphila
CATGCGCCGCGGCGCACCACGTCGCATGAAAATTGGGTTATTTTCAAGGGAGGCAGTTGATGGATCTGTACGGTAAAGATTTCCTCTGTACCCAGGAGTGGGAGGTAGAGGAGCTGATGGCGGTGCTTGATTTGGCGGCCAAAATGAAACGAGATCGCTTCTCTCCTCGCTGGAGCCGGGTACTGGAGAACAAGACTTTTTTCATGTTCTTTTATAATCCTTCTGTTCGCACTCGACAGTCCTTTGAATGCGCTGCGACTGAGTTAGGAGGCCATGCTCAGTTTCTGGAGCCCGGGGCCATGCGTCTCAAGACCGAGAAAACAGCAGGGGAGACCATTGAAGACGCCACCCAGGTGATGAGCCGCTATGCTAGTGGCCTGGGTATCCGCATCCTGGAGGATAAGATCGGTGCCTATGGTGAGGGCGACGATCTGTTGCGTCAGTACGCCCGCTGGGCGAGTATCCCTATCATCTCTATGGCTCATGATAAGTACCACCCCTGCCAGGGTCTGGCAGATATTATGGGCTGGGCGGAGTGGTTCGGCCAAGGGCCTGGTCATACCCTGGACATGGGGGTGCTAGAGGGGAAGAAGCTGCTTATGACCTGGGGACATGGTGCCCTGGCTCGTTCCTGGTGCTCGGTGCAGGAGGGTCTGCTCATCGCTTCCCGCTTTGGCATGCATATCACCCTGGCCTGTCCCGAGGGCTATGACCTGGATCCACAGGTCATAGAGTGGACCAAGACCAACTGTGGGGCCCATGGGACGGAATTCCAGATCGTTCATGACCCCTGCTCTGGGTACGAGGGGGCTCATGTGGTGTATTCCCGGCATTGGATGAGTCCTCGTGCCTACGTGGATGGGGAGTTTCAGAAACAGAAAGAGGTGGAGATGGCCCTCAAGTATCCTCAGTGGATCTGTGATGAGGAGAAAATGGCTCTCACCACCGATGCCATCTTCACTCACCCCATGCCGGTGGACCGGGGTCACGAGGTGACCGACGCCGTCGCTTCGGGACCACGCTCGGTTATCTATAATGTAGCAGAGAACCGGCTCCACGTGCAAAAGGCTTTGATGGCCTTAACCATGGGCAACCTATAGCTCATGGGAAAGGAGGACATGTTTTTATGGTTGATCGCAGAGTGGCGGTCATCGCCATCGGTGGTAACTCCCTCATTACTAAGGATCGTCAAACCGTCTCTGACCAGTTTGCCATTACCCGGGAGACGACCAGGCCCATTGCCAGCATGATCCGCCAGGGCTGGGAGGTGGTCATTACTCATGGCAACGGGCCGCAGGTCGGTTTTATCCTCTTACGCTCCGAGCTGTCCAGCCATGTTCTGCATACTGTGCCTTTGGATTCCTGCGGCGCGGATACTCAGGGAGCCCTGGGCTATATGATCCAGCAGTGTCTATATAATGACTTCCTGCGCCTGGCTATGGACAAACAAGCCGTCACGGTGGTCACCCAGGTAATTGTGAATAAGGACGACCCTGCCTTCCACAATCCCACCAAGCCCATTGGCCCCTTCTACGATCAGGAGAAGGCTCTGAGATACCAGGAGGAGCGGGGGTGGACGGTAGTGGAGGATGCTGGTCGGGGCTGGCGTCGCGTGGTTCCCTCCCCTCTACCCAGGGAGATCGTGGAACGAGACGTTATCATGGAGTTGGTCCACAAGGGATATACTGTCATCGCCGTAGGCGGTGGGGGAATACCGGTGGTGAAGGATGAGCAAGGCCAACTAAAGGGGGTGGAGGCGGTCATTGATAAGGACTATGCCAGTAGTTTACTAGCCACCGCCATCCAGGCCGATTTATTTTTAATCTCCACTGCCGTGGAAAAGGTAGCTCTTAACTTCAATACCCCTGACCAGGTGGATCTGGACTGCCTGACTCTAAGCCAGTCCAGAAAATACCTGGCCGAGAGCCATTTTCCGCCTGGGAGCATGGGACCTAAGATTCAGGCCATCATCTGGTACCTGGATAAAGGAGGAAAAGAGGCTCTGGTGACCTCGCCTGAGAACATTGAGCGGGCTTTGGCTGGAGAAACTGGCACGCGCTTCATTCCAGATTAGGAACATAGCTCCTTGTGCCTGGCCGGGCCACCTGCCCAGGTGCTAATTCCTTTCCTGCTAGAGGTAGTCAGTTTCCCTTTGCGGGCAGGAGCATATTGTTGAACGTACTGCTAACATCGTAGGTTGTGGTGAGGAATTAAAGAAGGAATCGCCCATGCACCGCGGCGCACCACGTCGCATGAAAATTGTGTTATTTT
>NZ_BLRZ01000194.1 GCF_013281975.1 Candidatus Hakubella thermalkaliphila
CCTTGAGTGTTAGTAAGGATTATGTTAAGAACATTTGCCTTATCATGAAGGAACTGGGGATGCTCTGGGGAGCTCAGGAGCGGGTAAATACGGTCAGTGCAAGCAATCTTCGCGATATGGCTAAATCCGGCTGCGTCCAGCTTGATTTTGGAATTGAATCCGGGTCAAATCGCGTTCTTAACGAAATCGCCAAAAAGAATATTACTGTAGAACAATCTCTGTCCTCCCAAAGACTGGTTAAGAGTTTTGGCATTAGGACTTTTTCCAATTTTATGATCGGCTTTCCGACAGAGACGAGAAAAGAAATGGGGGATACTTTCAAGCTAGCAAAGAAAATAAAATCTGACGAATATATTTTTGCAATACTCATGCCTATACCTGGAACTCCGATTTGGGATATGGTAAATCCGGATATTCCTCCGGACAGGATGAGTGAAATGAATTTCTTCGGCGGAGAGTTGGTAGACCTTTATAATCGCTCGGAAGTAAAGAATCTTGAGAGGGTGAGAACCAAGTTTACAAATTCTTTATATATTAGGAGCAGGTTTAGGAAATTACTCTTCTATCCAAGATTTTTGTTTAAACTTTCGAAGAAGAATTTCTCCAGACTGCCTAATCGAATAGTAATTGATCTTTTGTACGAAATAAACCTGGCTAAAGGTCAGATGATTTATACTCTTAAAAACATAAAGCCTTTGAGAAAAGCGGTAAGAAGTATTAAGAGAAATTTGTATAAACGGAGTTATTGATGGAGAGCAGGTCTGTTTGGAACATTGCGCTTCCCGGTGAGGGGGAGAGCGAAAAGGCAAATATTGAAACTCATCCGGAGACACTTATTCAGCTTGAAACAGGTAAGAATTTATAGGCCAACTATATGGAGGGCTATCATCACAGCCGAGCTTGATAGGTGGGGAATTAGGAGAATATGCGTCTGGGAGTGATATCTCGAAGGCTTACTTCTCGAAGAATAGCGACATCTTTAAGAAGCGCTGGGATGAGAATGGATGGACTGCCTATAAGTATTAAAAATACCTTTTTTCCATTACATTTTGTCCGGTCCGTATGACCCATAATCCAGGGAGGTTCTTTTGAGAGATCTATCCCAGCTCCGCCTGCCGCGTCTCTCCATCGTTATTCCTGTCTACAACGAGAGGGATACCATAGAGGAGATTTTGGATCAGGTGCGCCGCATGGAGCTTCCCGATATGGAGAAAGAAATCATCGTGGTAGACGATGGCTCCACTGACGGGACCAGAGAGATCCTAAAAAGACAGGAGGAAGAGGGGCTCCAAGTTCTCTACCATCCTCGTAATAGAGGCAAGGGAGCGGCCTTGCGCACTGGCTTTGCCGCGGCCAGCGGGGACTATCTGCTCATCCAGGATGCAGATCTTGAATATGACCCCGAGGACTACCGACGCCTGCTCCACCCCATCCTGAAAGGGAAGGCTCAGGTGGTCTACGGATCGCGCTTCACCGGGGAGCGGCGCAACATGCTCTTCTGGCATATGGTGGGAAATCGTTTCCTCTCCTTGCTGACCAATATCCTCTACAATACTACCGTCTCTGATATGGAGACAGGGTATAAACTCTTCTCGCGACAAAGTCTGGAGGGGATTAAGATCCGCTCTGACCGCTTTGACTTCGAGCCAGAAATAACGGCCAAGATTTGCAAGAAGGGCATCCGCATCTACGAGGTGCCCATATCCTATGCTGGCCGGGAAATCAGAGAGGGTAAGAAGATCCGCTGGTGGCATGGGATCACAGCCATCTGGACTCTACTGAAGTATCGCTTTGTGGACTGAAAGAGCTCCTTCCTCGGCTAGTCAGGGGTTGAGGATCTGAGAGGATTTTCCCTTTTTCGAAAAACAATCATGTCACAAGCGTGGCAAGGGTTTTTTATCTCTTGACCTTGACCTTCTCGTATGTCAAGGAGCCGAATTGCATCACCAAAAAAGTACTCGAAATGATATCTTGACGTATGTAAAAAATTACGCCATAATAATCAGAAATGGAACTGCCGAACTCAAATCTCGAACCCGAGTGGGACGATGACAATATGGAGCACATAGCAAGACATGGCCTAACTCCCGAGCAAGTAGAGGAAGTTTACTACGGGGAGGGACCGCTGCCCACCCTTGCTGTACGGAGCAAACGGCAATCTGGCGTCCGGCAGTCGGAGGTCCGCTACCGGCTCTGGGGAACTGATGCTGCCGGGAACTTTTGGGAGGTGATTGTAGCACCATAT
>NZ_BLRZ01000195.1 GCF_013281975.1 Candidatus Hakubella thermalkaliphila
AACCCGAATCTTCTGTCGATCTTTCTTATCACTTGCATCTAACAGCTTTGGATAAAGCTATTGTAGAATCTATCATCGTCACCGACAATAAGAAGATTGGCACCGGACAAGCATCGTTGACCGGTGTTACCAAAGAATGATGTCATGAGAGCTCGTATGGTTCTACTTACATCGGCATCTGGCATTATTACCATAAAGTTCTTGGCACCGCCCTGAGCGATGACTCTCTTCCCTGTTTTGCCACACATCTCGTAGATATATTTCGCTGTAGGCGTGGAGGCGACAAAGGTTATACCTACAATACCCGGATGCTCTAGCATACCTGATACAATAACTCTTCCGCCATTGACTACATTCCACACACCTGGCGGGATACCGGCTTCATCTACCAACTCAGCTAGTCTCATTTGGGTGAGGGGAACTTCGCTGGAGGGTTTCATAACCACACAGTTTCCAGTAGCTACTGCATAGGGTGCTGACCAGAGTGGAATCATGAACGGGAAGTTGAATGGAGCTATTATGCCGAAAACTCCTAAGGGTGTTGGAATGAGCCACTCATCTACGTCGGTGGCGACATCCTCTGAAAAGTAGCCTTGCATGAATGTAGGAATCCCCGTAGCTACTTCTACATTTTCAATGCCACGCCTCGTTTCTCCTCTCGATTCATCTATTGTCTTGCCGTGCTCCTGTGTCTGGATTCTACTAAGTTCCTCAAAATTCTCCTCCAATAACTCTTTCAGTCTGAAGAGACACCTTGCCCTAGCCAGCGGAGTTGTTCTTCTCCAGTCAGGAAAAGCCTCCTGAGCTGCTTTTACTACGGCGTCTATCTCATCCTTGGTCGAAATTGGAACCTTAGCAATCGTCTTGTCCGTAGCTGGATTCACAACATCTTTGATCTCACCCTTGGATTCAACCCATTCTCCAGCGATAAAGTTTTTAATCAGTAATACTTCTTTTATCGGTTCTTCTAGGATTGCCATACTCTGCTAATTACCTCCTTCTACAGTTTTTCTTGATTTTCCGTACTCGTTAACTCCCATTTTCACTCTTTGAAGATCCAACTTGGCTGTTTCAAAAAGGAAGACGAAAGCACTCTAGATTGTGAGCTTCAGCTACCCCTTCATGGGTAAGCTTCCCATGCCATAGGTTGATACCTTTACGGATAGCCGGATCGATTTGAGCAGCTCTTTCTATTCCATGACTAGCCAGAGTCAGGACATACGGCAGGGTTGCATTGGCAAGCGCTCTGGTGGAAGTACGAGGAACAGCCCCAGGCATATTAGTAACGCAGTAATGGATAACCCCTTCCTCTATAAATACTGGCTCAGTGTAGGTGCACGGCCGACTAGTCTCACAGCAACCGCCTTGGTCAATAGAGACGTCAACAAGCACGCTTCCTTTCTTCATCTGCTTAAGGTGAGACCTGGTAATTAAGCGGGGTGTTTTCGCTCCAGGTACTAGAACAGCTCCTACAACCAAATCAGCCAGAGGCAAGATTTCGTCGAGGCATGAAATACTAGGGGCTCTCGTGATTAAACGCCCTTGGAAAATGTCATCCAGGTGAGCCATGCGCTGAAAGCTTTTCTCTACCACAATTACCTGTGCTCCCATCCCTACGGCGATCTTGGCAGCATTTGTCCCCACAACACCTCCTCCTAAGATGACCACACAGGCTGGCTCGACTCCTGGGACCCCTCCAAGAAGCACGCCCTCTCCTCCATAGACATGTTCCAGGTAAGTAGCACCGGCTTGAATGGAAAGCTTCCCGGCAATAGCACTCATAGGGGCCAAAAGAGGGAGACTTCCATCTTGAAGCTGGATTGTCTCGTAGGCAACACCAATGATCTCCCTTTCCAGGAGAGCTATAGTTAGTTGCTGATCAGCGGCCAGATGGAGATAGGCAAAAAGGATCTGGCCAGGACGCAGGAGAGGCAGCTCAGGTGCAAGAGGCTCTTTAACTTTTACAATCATATCGCTGCTCTCGTATACGTCCTGAGCCAGAGAAACAAGTTGAGCCCCTGCCTCCTGATACTCTTGGTCGGTAAAACCGCTTCCCTCCCCAGCCCCCTTCTCTACCAAGACCTCATGTCCTTCAAAAGTCAACTCCCGCACCCCTTCAGGAGTAAGGGCTACTCTTTGTTCATGACTCTTAATTTCTTTAGGTACGCCTATTTTCACCTTGGATCCCTCTATTCAGCCACTTGCGCCCAAAACAAAAATAACAAAACCTAGGCAA
>NZ_BLRZ01000196.1 GCF_013281975.1 Candidatus Hakubella thermalkaliphila
TTATATCATAAATCGCTATCTATGGGTAGATACCCATGCTAAAACCGGAAGAACCATAAAAATTACGCTGTAGGGTTAAGCCGAGCTTGCCTCCCAATTCCAATAACATAGCCAGCAACGGCCCCATCTTCTTTAGAAGGCTGAAAGCAAAAATATAGACTAAAAGGGCTATCTCCAGGAGCTTATTTATACTCCTCAGAGTTCGCACCATTATCTTCTGAAAACCTAACTCCTCATTCATATCTTTAAAAAAGCTCCTCTACTCCCCACCTCCAACCATAAAGCCGTAGCACCCTTAAAGCAGCCGAGAATTTTCTCACTGGCAGGTTGGTTAAGAGAATAAATTCTTCCCCTCCCCCTTGGGTATAAACTAACCACAGCCTATGACCTAACCCCGGAATCTTTACCGCACAAAACCCCACTTTTAATCGCACTTCTTTTTTCTTTACCCACTTTACAATCTCCCAGGGATAGGACGCTGTTCTTAGCAGAGTCTCGAGATAGATCCTCCCCTTCTCCTCTAGCCCCGCCTCTCTCTCCTTCTGCACCTCTACATCTCGATTCGACTTGATGCGCATAATAAATTGTACCTGGAGCTCTCCCAATAAGCTTACCATCCACTTGCTATCAAATCCCCGGTCAAATAGCCAGATCCCGGCTCCCCTGACTAACTGCTTCAACCGTTTTAAGAATTTCTCCTTTTCCTTATTCATACTTACAAATCCCTTACTGGTATGAGAGAAAATCTGGCCAATCAAAGGCACCAGTCGATGCCGTTTAATCTTTGCGGTAGCCATCAGCCACCAGTGCCCTCGAATCTTTTTCTTCTCCTTACTATCCCACACCGTGGCTACATCTTCTGCCTTCCAGGCATATTTCCATTGCTTGGTGGATAGATCTATGCCTATGGCCGTGCTCCTCTTAATCTGATCCCTTACCATCTCTAGCCGACCTTGCTCTATCTCCTCCTTCTGCCACCCCTGGGAGCGCAGGAGCCGGCTCAATCGCTTTACTTCATAAATCAGTTTCTTACATCTTCTCTTTCCCTTATGGCCTATTACGGTCAGGCGAGCACAGCGACCAGCCATTAGACCAATCACCGCCTCGGCAATATTGCGCCGGATGCGCCTGTCCATTTGGCTGGACAGACCTTCCACCAAGGTGTATATTTTATCCTGAAGCGCCGCATACGCTTTGGCCTCTTGCCCTCTGTGCCCTAAGCGGGGGGAGGAGGCCCTTTTTTGCTTGGGCCTTTTCTTAGCCATGCCTGGCTCTCCTCATCTTGAAGAGTTCCAGGTTGATCTGGGCCGCTTGCCTTAGAAGGCCCTTGGCTTTTCCATAGTTCTCCGTTTCTTTCCTCACCTCGGCTACTTCAGCTTGGCGGATGTAGAGAGTTTTGGTCTTGCCCTCTTCTTTCCAGGTCAGCGTCCACTTGGGACCATGCAGTTCTCCCCGGGCGCATTTGCAGTTCCCCTTATTACAGGGCAAGTAGCTAGCCGCCAGGTTCCCGGGCAGAATATCTTGCATCCTGGCTATGGTTTTGAGAATCCCCTTCCTTCTAGCCGCCAGGGTCTCAAGTTCCCTATCCTTGGCCATAGGTACTCCCCTCCTTGCTCCTTGCCAGATAAGTATAATACCTTATCTGACAATTACAACATGAACTTCTTTCAGAGTCAAGCATAAAAATTCTTCAAGGAGCGGGCCTACAGGTTTTTGACCTTCAGGGAGAAGTTATGGGTAGATCTTGGAGGGTCAGAAGATCTGGGTAAACTCCAACACCAAACCCTTGACTATCTTGCTCCCGTAGAATATATTGAAAGGGAACTTGCTAAAATCCATAGCCCAGTGTTACCTATGTGGTCAGCCAGAACACACAGAAGAATCACTTTCTTTATGCGCTGCGGGCATTTCTGCGTTTGGAGATACACAAGTTGCGAACGGGAAATAGTTGGTATGAGGCAAAGGTGTCCATTATCAGGGAGGCAATACGGGCTTATCTGGGTAACCCTACCTACAGTCTTACCCCAACTGTGTAAGTCCTAATAGTATCAACCCACATTTGTCAAGCTGCGAATATTTCTGGCAGCGATTCCGCAACTTTCACAAAAATACAAAAATATGCCTGCAAAAAGCAAATCTCTGCTTTGAATAAATTCGGATTTAGGGAATTCGGGATTATTTTTATGGATTATTTTTGGCTATTCTGGGGTTGAGG
>NZ_BLRZ01000197.1 GCF_013281975.1 Candidatus Hakubella thermalkaliphila
TGAAGATACGGGGTGCTTTTAGGCCAGTTACCCACACTTAAGGGAGAAGAGCCAAAAATATACACTACACACCAGACATACAGAAACTATAGCGTAATCCGCAGATCACCTACAAAAAGCTGGTCGAGGCTATTGACTCTCTGGACGGTATGGATGGCGATCAGGTACAAGAGCGGATTTTTTCTCGATTAAAAGAGGCTTTGACTCTTTCTCCGTCGGGCTATCTTTACGACATTACGAACATCTATTTTTATGGTGTTTGTTGTCCTCTGGCCAAGAAGGGGCAAAATGCGGAGGGGCGGAATCAGTCGCAGATACAGATTGGGCTGGCCATAACGAAGGAAGATGGGATTCCCCTTTTTCATAAGGTGTTTGAGGGCAACATCTTTGATTCGAAGACCTTGCCGGATATACTTCTTCATCTCAAACAGCATCAGATTAAGACTGTCTGTATGGTCTGGGACCGGGGTGTTTCCTCGAAGCTGAATATCAGGGAAGCCAGGGGGATGGGATTTGAGGTGCTCTGTGGTTTGGCCTTGCAGACGGGACTGAAGCAGGTGGTTGATAAGGTATGGGAAGAGGATATTGTCTCCCTGAAATATAGAGTCAGGCTCAGGAGCGCCACTTTTTATGTAAAAAAGCAGAGGCACGAGGTTGAAGGACTTAGAGGGCACCTTGCTGTATGTGTCAATGAGAAGCAGCGACAGGCGATCCGGGAGAGGCGCTACGATGAGATTGATCAGGCCCTTAAGCTTCTTCAAGAGAAGAAGACCATAAAAGCTGGTCTTAGAAAATATATCAAGGGAAACAAAATCAATCAGGGAGCTTTGCAGTTGGCAGAGCGCTATGATGGGGTCTCGGTTATTTTTTTCACCCAGAATCTCAGGGCAGAGGAAATGGTCAAAGGATATTTTGGGAAGGACCGTTTGGAGAAGTCGTTCTGGTGCCTGAAGAGCTTTTTAGAGATGGACAAAGTGAGGTTTTGGTTAGCCCATCGGGTAAGAGGGCACATTTTTATTTGTTATCTTGCTTATCTACTCCTCTCTGTGCTTGAATACAGATTAAAGGAAAGTGGAATGAGTGCCGCTGATGCTTTGGAGACGATGGAATCGATGTATAAAGTGTATCTGACAGATCCGAAGTCTAAGAATAAGTTTGTCAAGACAGTAACCTTGAGCAAGAAACAAGAAGAGATTCTCAAAAAGGTCAATCCTCTGCTCTTGTCAAAGTGTAGTGTATAAAATTAAGGGAAAAGTCAGGTAAATAACGTTAAATGAACTACCCTGCAGCAAGCTGCAGGGTATCAAAGTCAAAACAATATACTGACCCTGTAGCAAGCTACAGGGAATTCTCAAGTTAAAATTGAACGCCAGCCAGCCGAAATAGCAATCTCGGAAGGCTTGCGCTTAGCCAAGACCCTTCAAAAGATAGAGGTGGAGAAGTTGATTCAGAACAGGCGGGAAGAATTGCGCCAGGCTCTTCTTGAAGTTCAAAAAAGAATTCAAATGCTTTTAACCCACCTTAAAGGTTCACAGAAACATGATTAACAAGTACAGCTTTGAAAATAAGGCTTTCAGAAAATGAAAAAGCTCACCAAAACACCAAATTATTCCAGGCTCATCACTAACCTTGCATCCCTCATTGAGCAGGGACGTAAAGCAGCGGTGCGGTATGTGAATACGGCTTTGGTGGCTACTTACTGGCTAATCGGCAGAAGGATTGTGGAATATGAGCAGAAGGGGAAAGAAAGGGCGGAATATGGAGAGGCACTACTGAAGAAGATATCTACTGATTTAACTCCACGATTTGGCAAAGGCTTTACAGAGAGAAATCTTGAATATATGCGGCAATTCTATCTTACATACCCAGAGATTTCGCACACGGTGTGTGCGGAATTGCCTGAAGATAGGGCTGCTGAGAAATCGTACACAGTGGGTACGGAATTGATTCCAATTTCCCAGGCAGTGTCTGGAATATCCGAGGCCCTGGTGCGGAAATTCCCCTTATCATGGTCTCACTACCGCTTGCTCATACACATTGACGAACCCTTCAAGCGTGAATTTTATGAGGCGGAGTGTATTTGTGGCAACTGGTCAGTCAGGCAACTGGATAGGCAGATTCAATCCATGCTTTACGAACGAACGGCATTATCCAAACGTAAACTGGCAGTCATTGCCAAAGCCCACGAAAAACCT
>NZ_BLRZ01000198.1 GCF_013281975.1 Candidatus Hakubella thermalkaliphila
GCAGAAAGAATAATTGGCAGTCCCATATTGGCTTTTGAGAAATCAAAGATTGATTGTGAAACGGGGGAAAAGATCCTATTTAGTTGGTGGCTAGCGGGTCGAGAGCGACCAGGGGAGAGGAGAGAAGAAACACTTGTAGATATTCTTGACGAAGGAGATCACATAGACGTGGTTATGGAACTGTTGGGTGTTCAAGAAGAGGATATTCTCTTGAAAATGGGAAAGGATAAGCTTACTATATCTGCCAACACTCTCAATAAAAAATATCATGAAGAAATTTCCCTTCCTGCGGAGGTTAATACCGGAGAATTCACCAAGAAATATAACAATAACATACTAGAAGTTAGATTAGAGAAATTGACAAACTGTAGCCTAAAAACTACAGGTCAAAGATAATAAACGGGATAATGCGCATTTCGCTGATTTCGGCCGCCTATTTCGGAAGGGCTCAAAAAGTGGCCGGATTGGGCCGAAATCGGTGGCCGGAATAAAACGTAATTGGTGGCCGATTAGGGGCGAAATATGCAGGATAAATTTAATCCCGCAGTTTTTTCATTTAGCTCGCGGTTGATATCTTTGTTGCCCTTGGGAATCGGTGTGTGTGCTTATTCCGGCCATCTTGGACACCTGTTCCGCTGTGCTGGATGCTACAATTCAGCGATGATGAACGTCAATTATTTTTCCCGTTTTTTCGTCCAAGAGTAGGTCTCCTTCGGTGCCTAAAAGGTTACCTCTCTGGCTGGCCAGTTCAGTAAGTGATCTCTCTGTTAGCTCAAAGCAAACAGCTTCACAAAGACTGCGAACTTTTTAGCTTTACGTCGGCAGCATCCGCTTCACTGGTTGAGTCTCAACCTCCACAGAGCAGTTTCTCGCCACCCCGATCCGGGGGACCGACGACCTTACATATAAATATTATAACAGTAGAAAGGAGGAAGTGCAATTCCCCTGCTCGCTAAAGTAGGCAGTCCCCTTGCGTGAATTTCTATGGATCATCGTTTTCTCCTTTCCTCTCATTCTCCACTTTTTGCCTGCCTTGTTTGGCCCGTCCGCTCACACACACCCCGTCTTCCTTGGAGATGTCGAGAGCGAACGAGGAAGCCCAAATTAAACTTATGTGTATTACCTAATCTATTTGGTAAAAACTTTCAGTTTAATCCCTACTTCTTGACACATCTCAAAACATATGGTATCATTTGTATTACATAGAGGTGCTGCCATGGCTTCCCTGATAAAAAAGAAGGTTGGGAGGAAGTATTATTACTACATTGTAGAAAGCAAAAGGATAAATGGCAGACCGCGCATCGTCCATCAAGTATATTTGGGTTCGGTTGAAAACATTCTCAAGAAGTTCCAGGAAGGTGGCGTATCTGCTGGACCACAGGGATCTCGGAAAACGAAAGTTGAAAAGGAGGAATTTGAAGTGACCGAAAAGAAAAGAGAACCAGAAGGAGAGGACATAAGAGTCGACTTGGGAGAACTGTCGTTTGGGGGCCTCTTCAAAGGAATTGGCAATTTTATTGATTTGATCTCTAAGATGGCCAAAGAAGGCACAGAAGAGGTTACTCGCACGGGTGAGTTTAAAATCAAGGGCATGCCCGACAAAGCTAAGGGCGTTTACGGTTTTACGGTGAAAATGGGACTGGGCGGTGTTCCTACTGTAGAACAGTTTGGCAACATTCGCGAAACAGCAAAAGGTCCTGTGGTAGAGGAAGTTCGAGAGCCCATCGTGGATGTTTTTGATGAAGAAGACAAAGTGCTGGTTATTGCCGAATTGCCGGGTGTAGGGGAGGACAATATACACCTGGAAGCCAAAGGCGACATCCTCACCATATCCGCTGAGGATAAAGATCGCAAATACAGCAAAGAAGTTTTACTACCCTCGGCTGTGGATGCCAGCACCATGAAAACTTCTTACAAAAATGGGATCTTAGAAATCGTATTTCCAAAAGCTAAATAAGCTACCTAAGGATAAATTAGTTAAAGGAAAGCGGCCTGGTTCGGGAGAGAGGATTCTCTGGCGCGCTCGGAAGTGGTTGCGGTGAGGAAGCTATATTATGTACCTATCATCCATATGGAGCCCGATCTTGGAAGCGTAGCCACGGGCATCAATAGAATAAGTAGTGTCATATGTGGGGAAGAGCGTTGGAACAGGCACAAACAGACAGTTTCTGA
>NZ_BLRZ01000199.1 GCF_013281975.1 Candidatus Hakubella thermalkaliphila
TGTTCTCGAAAGGGGCATCATAGCCACCGGAAGCCTAAGGCCACTGCGCCAGCGCTCTACTCGACCGAAATTACCATCGTGGTAGAGGCTGACCTGCTTCATTTTCAGGGAAAGCAGCATTGCGCCAATCGATAAGGGCGAGAAGGGCGCAACTCTACCGGGGTCTGAGACCGGGGCATGGTATCAAAGGGATCGTCTGGGAACCCGGGAGACCCGGAGTGTTCTTCGAGGAGGAGTAGCTGCCCACATCCGGCTCTTCAGCTGCACTCACTTCAAAGGTGACAGGGTATATAGGTTTCGGTATATCTTGGGCTTGGGGAGAGGATAACACTCCAGATATTGCCGGAAGCCGGCCCTGGTGTAACTCTTTCTCTGGCTACGTCGGTTGATCCATTTGAACACCAGATTCAAGGTCCGGAAATAGAACCTCCTGATGCTCTCATAGTTACCACTCACTCCATAGTAGCGGTAATGCCCAACCAGCTTGGCCACCAGAATTTTCCACCAGTCCCTTAGCCTGAAGAAGTTGCGTACTGATTTCAGCCACCCATTCATGGCCTTCATCTTGGCCCGGAACCTCCTGCGGCTAGTCCTCCGACCCACCTTGAACTTGCCTCTCCTCGTCCTGTCACAGAAGTGGGTAAAACCCAGAAAATCGAATGTGTCAGGCTTCTTTCCCCGCTCCCTTGCCTGGGCTTGCGCATACCTTCCAAACTCAATTATTCGGGTCTTCTCTTCAGACAGGCTCAGCCCAAATTTGGATAACCTCCCCTTTAGTTCCTCCACTACCCTTTGCGCATCTGCCTGGTACTGAAGGCAGATGATAGCATCATCGGCGTAGTGGATCTCCTTAGCATATCCCTTGAGCTGTTTCTTTAGCTTCCTGTTAAACCAGAGGTCAAGTACATAGTGAAGGTAAATGTTGGAGAGTATGGGACTGAGCACGCCTCCTTGGGGGGTGCCTTTATCCGTCTCCATATATTTACCTTCCTCCATGACTCCGGCTTTCAGAAACCTCACTATCAGCCTGAGGAAACTGGGGTCGGAGATTCTCTGCTTCAGGCATTTGATCAGCCACTTGTGATCCACGTTGTCAAAGAAGGCTTTGATGTCCGCATCCACAATGTAGTTTACCGGTTCAGCCATGATGGCCTTATCCAGTGCATCAAGCGCATCATGGGGCTCCGGTTCGGCCTGAAGCCATAGGATACTTCCAGGAAGTCTCCCTCGAAGATGGCCGAAAGAATCTTGGTTATCCCCATCTGGACCATCTTATCCTCCAGGGCTGGTATCCCCAGCGACCTTTGGGACTTATTGTCCTTCGGGATATGGACCCGCCTTAGGGGTTGAGGTCGATACTTCTTGGCCTTCATCCGCTCTACGAGTCGCCCCACATTTTCCTCCAGCTTCTCCGCGTATTGCTCCCATGTTACCCCATCAATACCAGGAGCCTTGTTCTTCTTCAGCTCCTTAAAGCATTGCCCAAGAAAGTTCTCATTCAGCAGGTAGGCCAGGGAGGTAAACCTGCATCCTGGGTCTTCACGGGCCCTTCTCGTTATGAGCTCCAGTTTCGTTGACACCCACTTTCCATTTCTATGCATGGCAGATGTTTCCCCGTCGCTCTACGTGCAACTGCCAACTCCTTCGAGTGGGTTAATACCCTCACCAGGCATTACCCTGGCTACACCTCTACTATGGGTTGGTCCGACTCCCGAAGTGTCATGGCTGCTTCCTCCCTTCTGCAGGTTGTAGGCAGCTACTCCTCCTCGAAGAACACTCCGGGTCTCCCGGGTTCCCAGACGATCCCTTTGATACCATGCCCCGGTCTCAGACCCCGGTAGAGTTGCGCCCTTCTCGCCCTTATCGATTGGCGCAATGCTGCTTTCCCTGAAAATGAAGCAGGTCAGCCTCTACCACGATGGTAATTTCGGTCGAGTAGAGCGCTGGCGCAGTGGCCTTAGGCTTCCGGTGGCTATGATGCCCCTTTCGAGAACATCGCCTCAGTCCGGCTTGCCATAACCCTGTTTCCAGCACCCCCTCTAAAGAGGCTGTCTAAAAACTCCAATTTCAAAAACTCATCTCCCACTTCGCCCCCAAAAAGGAGCTAATTTCGCATAAAACTTCCCACATTGACCTCAAAATCAGATCTC
>NZ_BLRZ01000200.1 GCF_013281975.1 Candidatus Hakubella thermalkaliphila
CAGAGGAAAGATAGGATAGTCTCCACTCTGGTCAAAGGGGTGCAATACCTGCTCAAGAGCAACCAGGTAGAAGTGATAAAGGGAACTGCCCATCTGGGAGCAGTGGGCCTGGTGGAGGTAAAAGATGAGGAGGGTGGCCTTCGGAGCGTGGAGGCAGAAAAAGTCATCCTGGCTACCGGGTCCCTGCCCGCCCTCATCCCGGGTGTCACGGTTGATGGTCAAAGGATCATGACCAGCGATGAGGCTCTAAATCTGCAGGAGCTTCCCGATGAAATTCTCATCGTAGGGGCTTCCGTAGTGGGAGTAGAGTTTGCCACTATCTTCAACCAGCTTGGTTCAAAGATCACCTTAGTGGAGATGCTCCCCCGCATTGTTATGACCGAAGACGATGAGATAGCCGCCCTTCTGGCCAAACATCTAAAAAGAAGTGGTGTGGATCTGCTGGTGGGCTACCGGGTGGACAAAGTTTCCCCTCCTGGCGCCGGCCCCATAGCCATCAGTGTGTCCTCCCGGGACGAGGTGAGGGAGCTTAAGGCCAACACCGTTCTTATTGCTATCGGGAGAAAACCCAATACTGCTGAGCTGAACCTGGAAGCAGTGGGTGTAGAGACAGAGAAAGGATTCATCAGAGTAAATGAGCAGATGGAAACCAATGTCCCGGGAATCTATGCTATTGGTGATGTGGTTGGTGGCATGCTTCTGGCTCATGTTGCTTCAGCAGAAGGAATTGTAGCGGCGGAGAACGTGGCGGGGATGGAAAGTACCATGGACTACCGGGCTGTCCCCAGTTGCATTTTTACTTCTCCCGAAATAGCTCATGTGGGTCTCACGGAAAAGGAGGCCCGGGAGAGGGGATACGAGGTAAAGGTGGGGAAGTTTCCCTTCACTGCCAGCGGCAAAGCTTTGGCAGAAGGAGAGAGAGAAGGCCTGGTCAAGATGGTGATTGATAAGACCTATGGTGAGATATTGGGAGTCCATATCATGGGTCCCAACGCCTCCACCCTAATCGCCGAGGCTGCTCTGGCTATGAATCTGGAAGCAACGCCCAAGGAGATCTATGAAACCATCCATGCCCATCCCACTCTCAATGAGGCTCTTATGGAGGCAGCTCTTGATGTAGATGGTTTGGCCATTCATCTACCCCGAAAGGCCAGAAGCTGAGAAGGAGGAAAAGGAGAGGCTCAGGTGACTGAAGAGATAAAGACTATCCTTTTGTGTCTCCAGTGTGGCCAGGAGACGGAGCATCAACTTACCTATCGTGGCCAGTATATCGGAAGCATCGTGTGCCAGAAGTGCGGGAGCAAGATCGAGATGGACAAGGAGAGGCTCCAGGAGGTTTTCTCAGAACGCTTTTTGGAGAATATTCTTTCCAAACCCCACGAGATTACTGAGGGCATGAAAAAAGCCTTGCTGATTCTATTCCCTCTCATCCCCAGACGACTTATCACGGAGCCCTACAAGGTGGCCAAAGAGATATATGAGGTGCTTACGAAGGAGACTGAAGGGAAGAAGTAATTCCCCGATGAGTTATTAGGCGACTTTCCGACTGCAGCCCAGATCTCGGGCGATCTGCTCCTGGTGCGGGTAGCAGTCACCGTTTTTGTCTACGCGTGTTCTTCTCGCTAAACTCTAAGACTTTTCTTCAATTTTAGTGGATACGTCCTATGAGTTTGGCTCACCGGTGAGGATTAGGCTGTTGCCTGTATCCTCTCTTCTTTATCTATCAGTGGGGTGTGTTTGAGGAACTCTTGGGGCAATAGTTCCGATGCATCCAAGATCTCAATGCCAAAAATCTTACCTTCTTTTGTAAAATGAACTATTATCTCTCCTCCTTTGGTCCGTTCACTGTATTCAACAATACCTCTTCTATTATCTACCTCCATTAGCTGGATGTAAGCAGCATCTGCCATTTTGTCATAGGTTATTCTCATCGTCTTTTTCGTCCTCTCTCTCCAAAAGCTGTTATCACTAGTATATCATTATTGCGTTTTTCATACACGACAATTATCATTTTATCGTGAGGTTTGGCCTTTACTTCATACCTCCCTGGCTTTTTGCCTTTGAGTTTTCTCCCTTGAAAATAACATAATTTTCAT
>NZ_BLRZ01000201.1 GCF_013281975.1 Candidatus Hakubella thermalkaliphila
AATCTCTTTTAAGAAAAGTAGAGTCCAAATCACAGGCACTTTAGCTTTTAGACAGGAAGCCGCGCCTATCCAGTCCCACCAGTACCCATGTCGTACCTGGCAAGGTCTCCAGGATGGGACAGGACTTTAGTTTTCTCCCCTTTTACTTTTACGACCACTCCCAACAAGCTCTTTTTTAGTGGGACACTCAGGATCGAGGCAAAGTTTCCAGGGTCTTCTACCTTTATTGATGACCGTTATGCGGAGAGTTCCACAATCGGGACACACTTCATCCGTCGATCTGATCTTGCCCTTCTGAGGTAAAGGATAAGCTTCCGTGCATTGAGGATATCCGCTGCAGCCTACGAAGCGTTTTCGGCTTTTCCTGGCCCTCTTGATACGCAGGTCTTTTCCGCAAGTTCTGCACTTGCCGACTACTTCGTCCTCCCTCACCCCATTTCTGATATCGGCGGCAATCTCCTCCCTTTCCTTCTCCATGACCTCCATGATCTCATCCAGCATCTCTCGAGATCTACCTACCACCTGATCCTTCTGATGAAGCCCCTCCACTATCCTGTCCATATCCTGCTCTAACTCTGCCGTCATCTCGGGACTGGAGATTTTTTGGGCATGCTTAATAAGGGTAGAGGCTACGGCGATGCCCGTCTCCCTGGGAACAAGAGGGTTACCCACCACGTATCCCCGGTCGTAGAGGCTTTTGATTATGGAGTGTCTGGTGGACTTGGTCCCCAGCCCCAGCTCCTCCATCTTTTCCACCAGCCGGCCCTGGGTGTACCTTGGAGGAGGCTGGGTTTCCTTGGCCAGTATCTCCTTGTTTAAAACCTGCACTTTCTCCCCTTCCTTCAACTGAGGAAGGATGACATCGGCGCTTTTAAAATAGGGAAGATATCTCAGCCATCCCTCCCTGACTATGCGGGAGCCGCTGATGTAAAAGGGTTCTCCGCTTATGTCTATGTCCACCTGCATGGTCATCTGGAGGGCCTCCTCGGCCAGGGTCGCCAGGAAGTGGCGAGTGACCAGATCATAGACCTTCCACTCCTGAGGGCTCAGCTTCTCCTTGCTGGCTCCATCAGTGGGGTAGATGGGCGGGTGGTCCGTGGATTGCTTCTTTCCCCTGGTAGGAACAAATCTCTTACTGGCTATGAGTTCCTCGGCCATCTTCCGGAATTGAGGAGAGGCTTTCAGGGTGAGGAGCACTCCCCGGATGTCGATGGAAGCAGGAAAAACGGTATTATCAACCCGGGGATAGCTGATCAGCCCTCTCATGTACAGGCCTTCAGCTATGTTCATGGCCGAAGCCGGCGAGAGCCCCAGTTTGGCGGCACTGCTGAGGAGAACCGTGGTATTCATGGGCGCAGGAGGAGCCTTCTTCCTTTCTACTTCTCGTATGGAAGTAACCAGGCCTTCCTCTCCCAGCCTGGCGAAGACTTCTTCCGCCTCTTCCTTTCGCAGGAAGCGTCTGGTCTTATGGAAGGCTTCGAACTCCTCCCCGCCATCCTTCAGCCTGACCTTAATCTGCCAGTAGGGAGTTGGCTTAAAGTCCCGGATCTCTAACTCCCTCTGGACCAGAAGAACCAGGGTAGGGCTCTGAACTCGACCCACGGAAAGAAAATTATCCCAGAGTCTGGTGGAGGTCAGGGAGATAAATCGGGTCAGAACCGCTCCCCAGATAAGATCAATCTCCTGTCTGGCCCTTCCGGCCTCAGCCAGATGCTCATAGGGTTCCTCCAGATTTTGGAAGGTCTGCTGGATCTCCGACCTGGTGATAGCCGAGTATCTGGCCCTTTTAATCTCCAGCCCCGGATTCACCTCTCGGATGACTCCCACAGCATCCATGCCGATGAGCTCGCCCTCCCGATCAAAGTCAGTGGCGATTATGGCTGAGTGAGCATCGCGAGCTGCCTTTTTGAGAGCATTGATGACATTTTTGTTGATGGGGACTTTGACTAGTTGTTTAAAGATAAGCTCTCGGGGCTCTACTTTCCACCAGTTGTTATACTCTTCAGGATAGTCTACCTGAAGGATATGCCCCTTCA
>NZ_BLRZ01000202.1 GCF_013281975.1 Candidatus Hakubella thermalkaliphila
AAGATCCTGAATGTGGAAAAAGCTCGCATCAATAAGATCCTGAGCTCCAGCGAGATCCAGGCTATCATCGCTGCTCTGGGCACGGGGATTGCCGAGGAGTTTGACCTAAGAAATGCCCGATACCACAAGGCGATTATTATGACCGATGCCGATGTGGATGGGGCTCATATCCGCACCCTGATGCTAACCTTCTTTTATCGTTATATGCCGCAGATGATTGAGGCTGGCTACATCTACATTGCTCAACCCCCTCTCTTTGGGGTTGCCAAAGACAAACAACGTTACTATGCCCATAGCGAGGAAGAGCTGAGGCAACTTCTGAATAAAGTAGGGGAGAGGGGGGCCACTGTCCAGCAGTATAAGGGCCTGGGAGAGATGAATCCGGAACAGTTGTGGGATACCACCATGAACCCTCAGACAAGAACCCTTCTTAAAGTAGAGGTGGAGGACGCCATTTTAGCCGACCAGATCTTTTCTATCCTTATGGGGGACGATGTGGAACCTCGCCGCATTTTCATAGAGAAAAACGCCAGGGATGTAAGATTCCTGGATATCTAGATGGATGGGTAGCTTGTGGTCTTAGACGGAAAGATTAAAGTCATCGAAATTGAAGATGAGATGAAAAAATCCTACCTGGATTACGCCATGAGCGTGATCGTAGGAAGGGCTCTCCCGGACGCAAGAGACGGGCTGAAGCCAGTGCACCGACGTGTCCTGTATGCCATGTACGAAATGGGCATGTACCCCGACCGTCAGCACCGAAAGTGCGCTCGAATTGTGGGAGAAGTTCTGGGGAAGTACCATCCCCATGGAGATGTAGCCGTGTACGACACTCTGGTGCGCATGGCTCAGGAGTTCTCCATGCGCTACCTTCTCATCGACGGCCACGGCAACTTCGGATCAGTAGATGGTGATAATCCCGCCGCCATGAGGTATACAGAGGCCAGACTTTCCAAACTGGCCATGGAGATGTTGCGGGACATTGACAAGGAAACGGTGGACTTAGTCAACAACTTCGATAACACTCTTCAGGAGCCAGTGGTACTGCCCTCCAGATTTCCTAACCTTCTGGTCAATGGCTCTTCCGGCATTGCCGTGGGTATGGCCACTAACATCCCTCCTCATAACCTTTCTGAGGTGATCGATGGAGTCATTGCCTACATCGAAAATCCGGACATAACGATGGACCAGCTCCTGAAAATAATCAAGGGTCCGGACTTTCCAACCGGAGGCCTGATCATGGGCCGGGATGGTATCCGAAGCGCCTATGAGAGGGGACGCGGAATCATCAAAATGAGGGGCAGAGCGCATGTGGAGCAGACCAAATCCGGCCGCAGCCGCATCGTGGTTACTGAGATTCCGTTTCAGGTAAATAAGGCCCGGCTCATTGAGAAAATTGCCGAGCTGGTGCGAGAGAAGAAAATCAGCGACATATCTGATCTGCGGGACGAATCGGACAGGAGTGGGCTGAGGGTGGTCATTGAGCTGAAAAGAGAAGCCGTTCCCCAAGTAGTTCTCAACCAGCTCTATAAACATACTCAGCTTCAAGAGAGCTTCGGGGTCATTATGCTGGCTCTGGTGGACGGTGTACCCAGGACGTTAAGCCTGCCCCAGGTCATCGGCCACTATGTAAACTTCCAGTTTGAGGTAGTGGTCAGACGAACTAAATTCGAACTGGCCCGGGCCGAGAAAAGAGCCCATATTCTGGCGGGACTCCTGATTGCCCTGGCCAATCTGGACGAGGTTATCAGACTGATTAAGACTTCCAAGACAGTGCTCCAGGCCAAGGAGAGGCTGATGAAGAAGTTCAAGCTTTCCGAGGAGCAGGCTCAGGCCATCCTGGATATGAGACTACAGAGGCTAACCGGTCTGGAGAGGGAGAAGATTGCGCAGGAGCATAAAGAACTGCTAAACACCATCGCTTATCTGAAAGGTGTCCTGGCCGATGATCGCCTGGTCTATGAGATCATCAAGAAGGAACTTCGTGACCTCAAAAAACAGTTTGGTGACGAGCGCAAGACAGAGATC
>NZ_BLRZ01000203.1 GCF_013281975.1 Candidatus Hakubella thermalkaliphila
TTTAATTGAGCCGCAACATATTGTAGGTATTCAGGTAAATGACGTTGTAGGGATATAATGTAATATAACATTCTGCTAATCAGGAAACATCATGAGCTGGCGGAACACAAGTAGCCTGTTTGATATAACAGTTACAATAACGACGGGCCTGATTTCCAAGAGAGCTACCTGGAGTTTTAGTCTACTGTGAGGTGTTGTGTGATGCAGATCGCTGGCCTGGAGGTGAGACAGCTCTCACCCTTCAAATGGGAGATTCCTCAGGATGAGTCCCGGGGAATGAGGGTTCCTGGCATTATCTTCATCGACCAGAGCATGTTAGAGCAGGCCATAAAGGATCGAGCTGCGGAGCAGGTGATCAACGTAGCCACTCTCCCCGGCATAGTCCATGCCTCTCTAGCCATGCCCGATATTCACTGGGGCTACGGCTTTCCCATCGGAGGCGTGGCAGCCATGGATGCGAAAGAAGGAGTTATTTCACCCGGGGGAGTTGGTTTTGATATCGCCTGCGGGATCAGGCTCCTGCGAACCAACCTTAGCCAGGAAGATGTGGATAAGGTCAAGTCGGAGCTGATGCAAGAGCTGAACAGAAACGTCCCCAAGGGAGTGGGAAAGTCTGGAAGAGTCAAGTTGGACCGCAGTGAGTTTAACAAAGCTATAACCAGGGGTGCCAGATGGGGCATCGGCCGGGGCTATGGATGGGAGGAAGACATAGAGTTCCTGGAACGCAGAGGATGTCTGGCAGGAGCCGATTCCGATGCCGTCAGCCAGCACGCCTACGAACGAGGACACGACCAGATTGGCACTCTTGGCTCGGGCAATCATTTTGTGGAGATCCAGGTAGTGGAAGAGATCCACGATGAGGAGACGGCCCGGGCCTGCGGGCTCTCCCCGGGGCAGATCACAGTAATGATCCATTCTGGTTCGCGGGGATTTGGGCACCAGATCTGCACCGATTATCTTAAAGTCATGGAGAGAGTCACCGCCAGAATGGGCTATCGGTTGCCGGACAGGCAACTGGCCTGTGCTCCCATAAAGAGCGAAGAGGGAATTAAATATGCTGGTGCTCTGGCCTGCGGAGTCAACTACGCGGTTCTCAACAGACAGCTTCTTACCCACTGGGTCAGGGAGTCCTTTGAGCGGGTCTTCAGGGCCAGTGCCCGTAAGCTGGGCATGAACATCATCTATGACAACTCTCATAACCTGGCCCTCTTTGAAGAACACCAAATCAACGGTATTAAAAAAGAACTCTGTGTCCATCGCAAGGGAGCTACCAGGGCCTTCGGACCTGGCCACCCCGATCTACCCGAGAATTACAAATCTATTGGGCAGCCCATCGTTGTGCCGGGAGATATGGGTACTTGCTCCTTTCTCCTTTTGGGAACAGAGGAGGCCATGAAGGAAAGCTTCGGGTCCACCTGTCATGGGGCTGGCCGCATGATGAGCCGATCAGAGGCTAAGAGGAGGATTAGCGGATCAGAGCTCAAAAGCGCTCTGGAGGCCCGAGGAATATCCATCATGGCTGACTCCATGCCCGGCCTGGCGGAGGAAGCTCCAGACGCCTATAAAGATGTCAGCAAGGTAGTGGAGATATGTGTGGGTGCCGGGATTTCCAGAAAAGTGGCCAGGATGGTCCCCATTGGGGTGTTGAAGGGGTAAGGGCAACAGGATTTTAGCCTCCCCAAAAGTGCCAGGAAGACTGAACCCAACGCTGTTCTCACGTCTACCAGGAAGGCCAGGTTGTTTTTTTGTGGCTGGTCTCATATATGATTCTTATTCCAATATCACCAGGAAAGGTCTAAATCTTGGGAAATTTCTGGATATAGGTTTACATCCCTACTCCCCTGTGGTAACTTAAGAGCGATAAGTCCAATATGCTCCGAAAAGCGTGGAAGGAGGTGAGAAATGGTAGAGGCACCTACACCCCTCTCTCGGCCCGCAGCTCTGAGCGATCAGAATAAGTTATTAGCTGCTCTGGGCTATCCCATTGGAATCGTGGCCCTCATCCTGGC
>NZ_BLRZ01000204.1 GCF_013281975.1 Candidatus Hakubella thermalkaliphila
GGTGAGACCTTAATCAAGCGGGTTCATTTTAGCGTGCTAGCCAACCATATAGAAGATGGGAAGTGTAAGTTTTGTGGGTACCAAATCCCTGGGGTATGGGCATAACCTAATGTTCAGCCATCCACCTCCCCGGTTTGGGTGGGAGATAATTTTGCAGTCAGCAAATCCTGGGGGTTCAGGCATACCATAAGATTAGGCCACTAAAGCCCAGGGATTTGGGAGTGAGATAGGCCAGGTTCTTCAGGCACCTTTAGTTTGCTTTCTGGGACAAGCAGTCGCTGTAATAAGCACGACGAGGCTGGCTATTTTGAACATAGCTATTACCAGACAGGTCTTTGAAATTCCTAAAATTGGAATGAGAAAAACGCTGGTAAGAACAGCGCCCACAATTGCTCCGCATAGGTCAGAGGCATAAAGGGTGCCAGCGACTCGACCAACACCACTCTTGCTCCCCAGATAGATCTTATTGGCCAGGGGAAACTCTAATCCGACCAAAAAGCCTGCTCCCCAGTTTAGCAGTGACAAGGGCACCTCCGCGGGTATAAAAGGGGGTAGCTTGTCCAGGTGAGCAAAAAGCAATATTAAGATGAGGGGAAGCAAAAAGGCATAGCCACTAATGGCCAGCTCTATCTTACCCAAAGCGAGGATGTCCCTTCTCAGCTTGTTCATTATGTGATTCATGCTCAGGCCTCCAAAAGCTAGCCCCAACATAAAAGCAGCCACCAGGATGCCTATTTTTTGATAGAGATATCCATGTAGCGTCTGAAAGGCAAGGAACGAGATAAGACTAAAGGTCATCCCGGCAAAGCCGGTGGTCATTATTGCCAGCACAACAGGCAAAAGCATGGGTCTTGAAGACACTCTTCGCCAGTTGATGGAAATGGGCACGGTTAGCAGCAGACCAACAGGAATAAGAAACCACCACAATTGCATCCTTGAGATCCAGTTGAAAAATCCCCTTGAGCCCGGATAGAACATCACATTCCACAGAGCAAGATTATGGTAAGTGCCTATTGGCCGAAGGTCCTGGTTAGTTTCGACCGGCTCGCCAGCCCGAAGGGGGGCCAACAAGCGTTCTATCCTTTCTGGGGAAAGCTTGTACTGGATATAAGGGACGGTCAAAAGACGTGTCGCCAGGTCCCTATCTTGAAATCGATAGTAGATTGTCTCCAGGGCATTGGTGAGCGCTGCCGGATCAGCAGAGGCCAGAAAAATGCTCCGTTCACCAGGAATTATTGATACACCAGGGAATACTTTCTTAACGGTTTCATAGATGCACCTATTGTGGCTTATCATCTCCTGACTCACGTAGGTCTCTGACCAGGGGAGCCCAAAGGACAATATCCCTCCGGGGCTTAGTATGTTATGAACCTTCCTGAAAAATTCCTGGGTGTAAGCCCTATTCAACTGGAGAGTGGAGGGAGGAGAGAGATTCACTATTATAACATCGTACTTCTCCTGAGTATGGCTGACAAATAGCCTGCCATCGGTAAGTTCAATCCTCAGCCTTGGGTCATCCAAAGCCCTGGTAAGCGAATGTTCTCGGGCTACCTGGATTATGATCGGGTCAAGCTCTACATAGACCACCTTAGTTACGGGGTGCTTAAGGATTTCATTTAGAACCCCGCCCACACCACCACCGATTAAGAGGACCCTTTGCGGCGAAGGGTGATAGAGCAGGGGGAAATGGGTCACCTCCTCAATAAAGGCTATGTCTGGATCAGGCGCAGTGAACATGAGGAGACCGCTGACATAAAAATTGGATTGACCATCACTTTGGGTAACAGCGATATTGCCGTAAACTGAATCTTGATGGTGGACTAGATTGTAACCTGTCCACTGCCACCCTCGAGAGACTTCATGTAAGCTATCAATGGTTCCAGAGGCGACGGAGTAAATGCCCAAGGCCAAAGCTACGATGACCATAGAAGAAACCAGAAATTCAAGTGCAACATCCTTTCCAGTTCTCCAG
>NZ_BLRZ01000205.1 GCF_013281975.1 Candidatus Hakubella thermalkaliphila
TGACGTGTGCCAGGTTGCTTTTTTAGGTTTTTTTGCTTGACAAGAATCGGGGGGGTATACAATTAAAAATGAAAGGAGGAAGTGCTAATGGGTTCTGCCAAATCTCACGAGAAGAAACACAAGAAAGAATCAAAAGAGAAAAAGGTAAAAGGTTTGGAGGAAGAACTCAATATACGATATCACGATGTAAATCCGGAATGGAATTATACCATTTCGCCAAGGTTAATGAAATCAACAGAACAGGTTCAAAAGTAAACTTTATTTTGTTACATACGCTAAGATTTATGAGGTTATAGTCGAGAAAAACAAGAAAAGCGAGATTTATGAGGGTGCTTAGATTAAGAAGGGCGATCCCATTGGCACAATAATGAACTCTGGGGGTGGCCCACACCTACATTTCGAAATTAGACACCCAAATGCTAAACACTCAGGCAATTGGTTAATGGTAGGACATAAATCCAATTGGGCTGTGTTAGATAAAAAGATTAGCGGATATTGCATTGACTCACAGGAGATGGTAGATGCCGGACTAAGAGACCCTAGTGAGTTCATTGAAGCCAATTGACTACCAACTCCAGTGATGGGGAAAATCTTATTCGTATCACGTTCTGCCGATGGCAACTGATCACCTTTTGCAATAAATCTCGATGGTTCAGGCAAAACAAAAATTTTACCAAAGGTTTTGCCTCAAGATGAATCTTTATATCATCTTGCTGTCTCTCCTGATGAAGGAAGGCTCATGTTTCCTTGTGCCACTATTATGAACATTGATGGAAGTGCGAAAAGAGAATTACCAATACCATTTCCCCAAATAATGTGGCCAGAAAATTTTCGTTGGTCACCAGATGGAAAAAGAATTGCCTTTGAGGGTCATGATCTTCAATGTGGACAAGGAGATATTCGTGATGAAGGCTGGTGGGGTTGGGCTACGAAAATCGACCGATAATGCTAGTGAGGATGCGAGTCCCACCTGGGAGAGATAAGCAAATAGCCATAGGAGGAGTTAAAAGATGGGCAAAATGAAAAAGTCATCACGGCTAGTGTTATTGGGAAGGGGCTGGAAAGTGCTTCTGATCGTGGCTATCGGCTCCATTCTGTTAGTCGGCTGTGGCACGCTGGAAGGGGAGATCACGTTCTACGAAGGGGAGAGGTGGCGATACTTAGGGCGTATTGCTATCCCAGCCGAAGTGGTGGAGATGGCAGGTGGGGAGGGGGCCCTCGAAAGCGAACTCCAATCCTCCCTCCGAGAGGAGGCTCCGGACGTCGAAGTGTCCTGGGATAAAAAGTATGAAGGTCAAAACGTGGTCTATCACGTCACAGCCGAGGGAGAAGGGTGGGAAAAGCTCAATAGGTTTGCCTTTGATGGCAATGCCTCCATTACCAGGGAGGATGGCAAGATATATTTTACTTTTTCCATTCCATGGGAGGCAGGATTAGTGGTCTCTTCCTTGACGCTGCGAGGGGGAAAAATCATCTCCAGCAACGCGGATAAACAAACCGATGGAAGCGCCATTTGGTACCGTCCCACGGGTACCGTTGAGGCAGTACTAACCGAAAAGGGCCGATTCAACTGGCTTCCCATCCTGCTCTTTCTCCTCGTTATCTCAGCAGTGGGAGGAGCGATGGCCTTTGTCGCGAGGCGGCCCTCTAAGGAGAGGGCAGTCGTTATGGAGAGGGAGATCGCATGCCCTCAGTGTGGGACGGTAAACAGCCCTGGAGCTAGGTTCTGTAAGCATTGTGGCGCCAGATTGGAAGCCCAAGTGGTCATCTGTCCCAAATGTGGAGCGGAGAATAAGCCGGAAGCCAAATTCTGTGCTAACTGCGGTACCAAAATAGAATGAACGAGGAATAAAGATGCCTTCTTGTCCGCAATGTGGGACCAAGAACGAAGAAGGGGCCAGGTTCTGCCTGCAGTGCGGTGCTGCCCTTGGGCCAAGTCCACCAGCCCCCTCTACAGGCCAAATGAG
>NZ_BLRZ01000206.1 GCF_013281975.1 Candidatus Hakubella thermalkaliphila
AGATTCTGGTGGAAGTTACCAGTTGTTCTGGATATGTAGGAAAAATTGGTAATTAAATTCCAGAATCACTGGTAAGTCTTATCCAGAATCAGTGGTAAGTTTGAGCGGAATTGGTGGTAAGTTTGGACCAGAATACACAGGAGAAAGAGTTCGTAAATTCCTCCTGAAAAATCGTAATCTCCACCTTCATTATTTACCGCCTTATCATCCAGAACTCAACTATCAAGAATCTCTTTGGAGGACCATGAGATACGAAGAGACGACCAATGTCTATTTTGAGACCCTATTCGATTTGGAGGTCTCTGTTTTCAAAAGATCACAACGCTGGAAACCACAAAAGATAATATCACTGTGTAAACTTATTTAAGTCGCTTGCTATAAATTCTATCTGATCGACCTTTTAAGATCGGTCTACGCTAAAGTGGGGATATTCATTGCGCTGAGTTATGCTTTCCTTATTGGATACGGGCTGAGTATTCTTTATTATCATATTTATCATATCATGGGGAGACCTGCCCAAAAGATGCAGCGGGTTGTTGGTAAAATTAGTGCCAAGGTTTTTCTGGTATCTAATGTTTTTCTGCTTTGTGGGGTATACGTATGGCCCATGTGGACTGGCGACGTCATATATCCTGGGGGTAAAGTAATCCCCTCAGCAACTGTTGAAGTGCCCAACTACTACTACCAAGCCAGTGACTGGCTTGATATAGAGAAAGGAGATTTTAGGATTGTTTCCATTCCCCTACCAAAGTTAGGCTCCCAAGTTGCCTACTCGTGGGACCACGGTTATGTCGGAGAGGATCCCACCAGATGGTTGCTTCCCAAAACAGTAGTAGTATCGGGTGAGTCTGGGCGTGGGATAAGTGGCTTTATTTTCGACGAGGTTATCCAGGAAAACCCTCCCGCCAATTTAGGCGCAATCCTGAACCTATTCAATGCCAGGTATATCCTGTTTCACCGGGATACTGATTAGGAATATATAGAAGGCCATCCTTGGTATACTTCAGCATCACAGGAATCATGGGAAACTACTTTAAGCAGCGCAGAAGGAATCCGCCTAGAAGAATCCTTCGGCAAACTTGATTTCTACAGAAATGACTATTGGAAGCCTATGCACATTTACACCACTTCAAACACCATTCTAGTTAAAGGTGACATAGACGAAATGTTACAAGTAGTTACTTCTGATAATTTTACCGTTGGTGACTCTGCACTTTTCTTGTCCAATGATTTAGATCAAGAGCAAATTCAGTTCATCAAAGAATATAACAAGACTGTTTTGTCCAAGGGTGACAATGCACCTAAAATTACCTTCCAAAAGATCAACCCTACAAGATACGAGGTTAGGGTGGAGAATGCCACCTCGCCGTTTTTTCTAGTTTTCTCTGAGAGCTATCATCCCGGGTGGAAGGTATACATCGAAAGTAAGCCATTCCAGTTCAATGAGATAATCGTGGAATATGACAACACGGGTGTGAAGGAGGCGAGGCAGGGTATGATCACGCCCGGCGATATTTATTATTTCTTTAAACAAGCGATAGCCGAGGACAGGCATTTCTTAGTCAACGGCTACGCCAACGCCTGGTATATCGACCCGAAGGAAGTGGGGAAAGAGGATTTCACGCTGACGCTTTACTTCTTGCCGCAGAGCTATTTCTATATCGGGTTGATAATATCCGGCTTGGCCTTCCTCGGGTGCGTGGGGTATCTGGCTTTCGACTGGAAGAGGAGACGTGGAGCAAGAGAGCCAAACAAAGCTACCGAAAGTTAAAAGTTTGTGCTGAGCCCAATGAGCGGCAGGAGTAAAGAAAGGTGAAAGCGATGATAGATAAAGAACTTCTGGATATTCTGGCCTGTCCGAAGTGCAAAGGAGACCTGAAACTAACCCAAGTTCCGCAGAACCCCGCTTTTTGGGGTATTTTTTGGGGTCGCAA